>NZ_JBIMKE010000008.1:0-278275 GCF_043673425.1 Streptomyces sp. M41
TCGGTCCGGCGGTTGGGCCTTGATGGGCAGTGCTGTTTCTTGACGCCGGCCGCTGCGGGCGGACACCCCCCACCCCGGCCCCTTCCCGCCGTACGCGGCTGCCCCGCCGTACGGGGTGCGCGCCGGCGGGGGCTGCTCGCCGCCGTACGCGGCTGACCCGCCGTGGGTCCCCCCGGCAGCGGGTACGCCTGCGGCTGCCCGCTCGCCCTGCAGCAACTCACGTCTCGAAATGTCGGCGCAGGCGCTCATGGGCCCGCGGCGGTGCTCCCAGTGTGTCCAGGCCCAGCAACGCCGCGCCCAGTACCGGGCTTTGCGTGACCACCTTCGGTGCCGCCTTGGGGGCGCGGGTGGTGAGGAAGTCGTGGATCGTGTCCGTCAGTTGGGGGTGGCGGGCGGCCAGGACGCTGCCGCCCAGGAGTACGGGGGTTTCCTCCTCCAACAGGTCCAGGCGGGTCAGGGCGACCGTGGCCATCGTGACCACCTCGTCGGCCAGGCGGGTCACGATGTCGCGGGCGATCGGGTCGCCGGACTCGGCCGTGGTGAAGAGGACCGGGGTCAGTTCGTGGCGGCGGGCGGGGGCGATGTGTTCGAGGTGGAGGGCCTCGATCAGGGCGTACATGGTGGGGAGGGCGAAGTGGGCGGGGAGGGTACGGCTCAGGGCCGTGGGTGATCCTCTGCCGTCCTCGGCTCGGGCCGCGTGCCACAGGGCCTCCTCGGCCAGGCCCCAGCCGCCGCCCCAGTCGCCGGAGATACGGCCCAGCGCGGGGAATCGGGCCGTACGGCCGTCGGGGCGCATGCCCACGCAGTTGATGCCGGCGCCGCAGACCACGGCCACGCCCCGGGGCTGTGTCACGCCCGCGCGGAGGATGGCGAACGTGTCGTTGCGGACCTCGACTGTGGTGCCCCACGCGCGCGCGTGCAGGGCAGCCGCGAGGGCTTCCTCTTCGACCGGGAGGTCGGCGTTGGCCAGGCATGCCGAGACGTGGTCGGCGGAGGTGACGCCCGCTGTGACGAAGGCCTGTTCGACGGCCGTGGCGAGGGTGTCCATCGCCGCTTCCACGCCGACCGCCGGCGGGCGGAAACCGCCGGTGCGGGCGGTGGCGAGGACCGTGCCGTCGGCTGCCACCACCGCCACGTCCGTCTTGCTGTTGCCCGCGTCCACGGCGAGGACTCGTGCGGTCATGCCCACGGGAGGTGCTCCCGGTTGTGTGCGATCAGCTGGTCGGTGAGGTGCTCCGCGTACGCGTACTGGCCGATCAGGGGGTGGGAGAGCAGGGCCTGGAAGACCCGGGTGCGCCCGCCGTGCAGGGCCGCTTCGAGGGCCAGGTCCTCGTAGGCGGTCACCTGGGCCATCAGGCCCGCGTAGAGGGGCGGCGGGGACGGTAGGGGGAGGGGCTTGGGGCCCTTCTGGTTCACCGCTGCTTGTACCTCGATCACCGCGTCGTCGGGGAGGAAGGGCAATGTGCCTCTGTTGTGGGTGTTGACGACCTGGTAGGGGCTGCCGGCGCCGTTGAGCAGGGCGGCTGCCAGGTCCACTGCCGCCTCGGAGTAATAGGCGCCGCCCCTCTTCGAGAGCAGCTCCGGCTTTTCGTCGAGGGTCGGGTCGGCGTAGAGGGTGAGCAACTTTCTTTCCATTTCCGCCACTTCCGCGGCGCGGGACGGTTTGGTGCGCAGCTCATGGACCACCTCGTCGTGGGCGTAGTAGTAGCGCAGGTAGTAGGAAGGGACCACGCCCAGGCGGTCGAGGAGGGGGCGGGGGAGGTGCAGGTCCGCAGCGATCGTGTCGCCGTGGTCGGACAGGAGCCTGGGTAGGACGTCCTCGCCCTCGGGGCCGCCCAGGCGTACGCCGGTCTCCCAGGTGAGGTGGTTGAGGCCCACGTGGTCCAGGTGGATGTCGGCGGGGGCCAGGTCCAGCAGCGCCGCGAACTTGCGCTGGAAGCCGATCGCCACATTGCACAGGCCGACCGCCTTGTGGCCCTCCTGGAGCAGTGCCCGGGTCACGATGCCGACCGGGTTGGTGAAGTCGATGATCCAGGCGGTGGGGTTGGTGCGGCGGACGCGGTCGGCGATGTCGAGGACGATCGGGACCGTGCGCAGCGCCTTCGCCAGGCCGCCGGCGCCCGTGGTCTCCTGGCCGACGCAGCCGCACTCCAGGGGCCAGGTCTCGTCCTGCTCGCGGGCCGCCTGGCCGCCGACGCGGAGTTGGAGCAGGACCGCGTCCGCGCCGTCCACCGCAGTGTCGAGGTCCGTCGTGGTGGTGACGGTGGCGCCGTGGCCCTGGCGGGCGAGGATACGGCGGGCCAGCGGGCCCAGCAGCTGAAGGCGGTCCGCCGCCGGGTCCATCAGGACCAGTTCCGTCAGGGGCAGGGTGTCGCGGAGGCGGGCGAAGCCGTCGATGAGTTCGGGGGTGTAGGTCGACCCTCCGCCGACCACGGTGAGTTTCACTGCGGGATGCCTCGCTTCCCGGTGCGGGGGACGGTGATCATCGGCCGGGAGTCCAGGCGCTGTCCGCCGGGGAGATGCTGCATATGTGGTTCAACCCTTTACTCCGGTGAGCGTGACGCCCTCGACGAACGCCTTCTGGGCGAAGAAGAACACGAGGATCACGGGGGCCATGACCAGGACCGTGGCGGCCATGGTGAGGTTCCAGTCGGTGTGGTGGGCGCCCTTGAACGACTCCAGGCCGTAGGAGAGCGTCCAGGCGCCCGGGTTCTCGGACGCGTAGATCTGGGGGCCGAAGTAGTCGTTCCAGGCGTAGAAGAACTGGAAGAGGGCCACCGCGGCTATGCCCGGCTTCGCCATGGGGAGGACCACGCGGATCAGGGTGCGCAGTTCGCCGCAGCCGTCCACCCTGGCCGCGTCCAGGTACTCGTCCGGGATCGTCAGCAGGAACTGGCGCAGCAGGAAGATCGAGAAGGCGTCGCCGAACGCCATCGGGATGATCAGCGGCCAGAGGGTGCCGGTGAGGTCCAGTTGCTTCGCCCAGAACAGGTACATCGGGATGATGACCACCTGGGGCGGCAGCATCATCATCGAGATGACCAGCATCAGGGAGAGGTTCCGGCCGCGGAAGCGGAACTTGGCCAGCGCGTATGCCACCGGCACGGAGGACACGACGGTGAGGACGGTGCCCAGACCCGCGTAGATCAGGGTGTTCCTCCACCAGGTCAGGAAGCCCGGGGTGTCGAAGACCTTGGTGTAGTTGCCCCATTCCCAGGTGTCCGGAACCAGGTCACGGGTGAGGGCCTGCTGGTCGCTCATCAGCGAGGTCAGGGCGACGAACACGAACGGCAGGGTGAAGAACAGCGCCGCCGCGACGCCGAGGGAGTGGATCGCGATCCACTCCAGGAGGGTCCTGCGGCGGGCCGTGCGCTCGGCGACCGCCGACCCGCTCACGTCGACCGGCCTGTCCAGTACTTGGGTCATGGTCATTCACCTGCCTGGATCAGTCCGCCCCGGCGCCGCATCAGCAGCGCGGTGAAGGCCATGGCGAGGGCGAACAGGACGAGCGCGACCACGCAGGCCGAGCCGTAGTCGAAGCGCTGGAAGCCGAGGTTGTAGACGAGTTGGGGGAGGGTGAGCGTGGACTTGTCCGGGTATCCCGGCTCGAACTGCTGGCCGGAGCCGCCGATGATCCCGGAGGCGACCTTTCCGGCGACCAGCGGCTGCGTGTAGTACTGCATCGTCTGGATCACGCCTGTGACCACGGCGAACATCACGATCGGCGAGATGTTGGGCAGGGTGACGTAGCGGAACCGCTGCCAGGCCGACGTGCCGTCCAGCTCCGCCGCCTCGTACTGCTCCTTCGGTACGTCCAGCAGGGCCGCCATGAAGATGACCATGAGGTCGCCCACGCCCCACAGCGCCAGCGCGGTGAGGGCCGGCTTGGACCAGGTGGGGTCCGTGAACCAGCCGGGCGTCGGCAGGCCCAGGCTGTCCAGAACCGAATTGACGGGGCCGGTACCGGGGTTGAGGAGGAAGACGAAGGCCAGCGTCGCGGCGACCGGGGGTGCCAGATACGGCAGGTAGAACAGGGTGCGGAAGACGCCCGCGCCGGTCTTGATCTTGGTGATGAGGAGGCCGATGCCGAGGCCGAACACCACCCGGCAGGTCACCATCACCAGGACCAGCCACACTGTGTTGCGCAGCGCCGGCCAGAACATCGGGTAGTCGTCGAAGACATACGCCCAGTTGTCCAGGCCGCGGAACGCCGGTGTGCCGAAGCCGTCGTACTTCATCAGGGAGAAGTACACGGTGGACACCAGGGGGTAGGCGAAGAAGACGCCGAAACCGATGAGCCACGGTGACAGGAAGGCCACCGTTCGAAGCGCCGACCGGCGGCGCTTCGCGCGGAGAGTGTGCGTGGACATCGACGCTGCTACTTCGCCTGCTCGATGTCGGTGTCGATCTGCTTCGCGGTCTTCTCCAGACCGGCTTTGAGGTCCTGCACCTTGCCGGACTCGTACTGGTAGCCGAAGTCCTGAAGGGTCGTCTGGTACGTCGAGCCGTTGACGGAGGCCGGGGGCGTGTTCGAGTGCTCGTTCCGGGCGATGTCCAGGAACGTTCTGAAGCCGGGGTCCAGCTTCAGGTCGGGCGACTTCAGGGCGGCGAACGTGGAGGGCACGTTGTGGATGGCGTTGGCGAAGGAGACGACGGCCCCGGTGTCGGTCGTCAGGTACTTCACCAGTTCCCAGGCCGCGTTCTGCTTCTCGCTCTGCGGGGCGATACCGATGATCGTGCCGGAGAGGAAGCCCTTGCCGTACTCGTCGGCTTCGTCGTCGGCGACGGGCATCGGGGCGGTGCCGATCTCGAAGTCGACACCGGCCTGCCGGGCCATGCCCAGGCGCCATTCACCGTCGAGCTGCATGGCCACCTGGCCCGTGTGGAAGGGGTGCTTGGCGCCCCACTCGTCACCGAAGGTGCTGCGGTACTTCTCCAGCTTGGTGAAACCGCCGAGGTCGTCGATGAGCTTCTTCTGGTACCTGAACATCTCGGCGAAAGCCGGGTCCTTGGCGACGTTGGACTTGCCGTCCTTGTCGAAGTAGGCGTGGTCCCACTGGGACATGTAGTGATCCACGACCGTCTCGTAGCCGTGGTACGTCGGCATGAAGCCGAGCTGCTCGTAACTGTCACCCTTGTTGACAGTGAGCTTCGCGGCGACCTTCGCGAACTCCGACCAGGTCTTCGGCGGGGACTCGATGCCCGCCTTCTCGAAGGCGTCCTTGTTGTAGTAGAGGCCGTAGGCATCGCCCAGGAGGGGCAGGGCGCAGCGGGTGCCCTCGAACTGGGTGTAGTCCAGCATCGGCTTCGGGATCAGCTTGTCGAGGTCGAGCTTCGACTTCTCGATGAACGGCTGCAGGTCGAGGAACGCGCCGGACGAACAGAACTTGCCGATGTTGGAGGTCGTGAACGACGACACCACGTCCGGCCCGTTCGAACCGCCCGCGCGCAGCGCCTGGTTGAGCTTGTCGTCGTTGATGTTGCCGACGACCTTCACCGTGATGTTCGGGTGTGCCTTCTCGAAGCGGTCGACGTTCGCCTGGATCGCCTTGACCTCGGCGGGCGCGCTCCAGCCGTGCCAGAAGGTGATCGTCGACCTGGCGTCGGGGTCGTCCGTGGCACCGGACTCCGACTGGCCGGTACAGGCCGTGGCGAGGAGGGCCAGGGAGGCGGAGGCGGCGAGGGCGGCGGCTGTCCTGCGGGGCAGTGCATTTGGGGCTTTCAGGGACTTTTCGGGCATGGCGAGGTCTCCCAAGGGCGGGACGGGGTGGGTGAGGGAAGGCGGGGTGGCGCGGGTGCGGTCGGCGGGGAGGGGTGTGCGGCGTCAGCGCGAGGTGTCGAAGACCTCGTCGCGGGTGGTCGCGAGCGCGCTCTCCAACGCGCCCCGCAGCACGGGATGTTCACGGACGTCGCCGACGACGAGCCGGGGCCGGGACGCGGCCAGCTCCTCCAGCTCGGCCTGGACCAGGTCGCGCAGTACGTCGCCGCCTGAGGTGAGGGAGGCGCCGCTGAGGACGACCAGCTCGGGGTCCAGGACGGAGACCAGCGAGGCGAGACCGGTGGCCAGCCGAGTCGCGTACGTCTCCAGGAGCAGCCGGTGCAGAACGGTGTCCTCCGTGGCGGCCCGCTGGACGAGGGCGGCGGCGGCCTCGGCGTGCGACCCCGACGGGATGTTCGTCATGCCGAGCTCACGCGCCAGCCGGGGGATGGCCTGGGAGCCTGCCAGCTCCTGGTAGCCACCACTGTTGGCTTTGGTCACCTGGCGGACCAGGGGGGCGCCCGGAACCGGCAGGAAACCTACCTCGCCGGCGCCGCCGGTCCAGCCGCGGTGCAGACGCCCGCCGAGGACGAGGGACGCGCCGAGGCCGCCCTCGTTCCACAGCAGCACGAAGTCCTCGTGGCCGCGGGCCGCTCCGAGCCGTTGTTCCGCCACCGCCACGAGGTTGACGTCGTTCTCGTACTCGACCGGCATCGGCAGGGCGGCGGCGAGGTCGTCGAGCAGCGCCGGGGTGTGCCAGCCGGGGAGGTGGGAGGCGTAGCGCAGTCGGCCCGTGTTCGGGTCGAAGGCGCCGGGGGTGCCGATGACGAGCCGGTGGACGTCGTCGCGGGCGAGGCCGGCCGCCTTGACGGCGCCGTCGAGGGCGTCGGTGACCTGCCGGACGACGGGCTGGGCCGGGCGCCTGCCGGGGGTGGGCAGTTCGTACGACCCCACCGTGCGGCCGGTGACGTCGGCGACGGCGGCGAGGATGCGTTCGGGGGTGACGTCCAGCCCCGCGGCGTACGCGGCGGCCGGGTTGACCTCGTACAGCTGGGCATTGGGGCCGGGGCGGCCCTCCGTCGTGCCGGTGGCCAGGACGAGGCCGGCGGCCTCCAGGCGGGCCAGCAGCTGGGAGGCGGTGGGCTTGGACAGGCCGGTGAGCTTGCCGATCCGCGTGCGGGACAGGGGGCCGTGGTCCAGGAGGAGATCCAGGGCGGCGCGGTCGTTCATGGCGCGCAGGACGCGCGGAGTGCCCGGCGTACCGGCGGTTCCTGCCATGGGGTCGACACCTGCCTCTCGGCTGACCAGCTTCTCAGCGGCTCGTGCGGTACGTCCATCCGGGGTACCTCGAACGAGCATTGTTAGGAAACTTTCCTATCGCTTGTCGAGTAAGGTAGGCCCAGGAGGAAGGGGTCGTCAAGACGCCCGGTCCGGTTCCGTGTGCCGCCCTCGCGGCTAGGCTGCGCGAATGCCGCGTGCCCGCCGTCCGTTACCCGCCCTCGCCGCGCTCGCGGCCCTCGCCGCACTCGCCGTGCTTCTCGCGGGAGGGTTCTTCGTGCACTGGGCGACCCGGCCCGTGCCGCACGGCGAGTGCGTGATCGCCTACTCCCGCATCACCGGCGGCGGCATCCCCGAGTCAGGACCCGCGCTGGACGAGATCGTCCGGCGGGGCTACGAGAAGGCGGTCGCCGAAGGCCGGTGCGAGCCACCGCGGCCCCGGTGGCGTGGCTGGGTCGACTGAGCGACGCGCCCCGGGGGCCCGGACGTACGGATACGGATACGGATCCGCCTGCCCGCGTCGCCTACTTCGTCACGCTCGGCGGCGCCAGCGGTGTCGCCGCCAGGGACTGCGGGGAGGTGGCGCTGGCGTACGCCGAGGGGGCCGCCATGCCCGCGGTCGGGTCCGCCGCGTCCTCTTCGACCGCGATGACGGCGCGACCGACGATCGGGATGTCGGCGGCGTCGAAGGCGCGCTTGATGCGCCAGCGCAGTTCGCGTTCGACCGTCAGGGACTTGCCGGGCATCGTCTTGGCCGACACCCGCACCACCATGGAGTCCAGCAGCACGCTGTCCAGGCCGAGCACCTCGATCGGGCCCCACAGGAGCTCGTTCCAGGGCTCCTCCTTGCTCATCCGCTCGGCGACGTCGTCGATGGTGGCCTTGACCTTCTCCAGGTCCTCGGAGGAGCGCACGGTGACGTCCACGGCGGCCGTCGCCCAGCCCTGCGAGAGGTTGCCGATGCGCTTGACCTCGCCGTTGCGGACGTACCAGATCTCGCCGTTGTCGCCGCGCAGCTTGGTCACGCGCAGGCCGACCTCGATGACCTCACCGGAGGCGACGCCCGCGTCGATGGTGTCGCCGACGCCGTACTGGTCCTCGAGGATCATGAAGACGCCGGAGAGGAAGTCCGTCACGAGGTTGCGGGCGCCGAAACCGATGGCCACACCCGCGACACCGGCCGAGGCCAGCAGCGGGGCCAGGTTGATCTGGAACGCGGACAGGATCATCAGGGCGGCCGTGCCCATGATCACGAAGCTGGCGACCGAGCGCAGCACCGAGCCGATCGCCTGGGAGCGCTGACGGCGGCGCTCGACGTTGACCAGCAGGCCGCCGATGGCCGTGCCGTCCACCGCCTGCACGGTGCGGTTCATCCGGTCTATGAGCTTGGTGATCGCCCGCCGGATCGCCACTCTCAGTACCGCCGCGATCACCAGGATCAGCAGGACCTTGAGGCCGATCGCGAGCCAGGTCGACCAGTTCTGCTCGACCCAGCTGGCGGCCTGGGTCGCGCTGTCGTGGGCGTCCTGGATCGTGGGAACCGCCGGGCTCTGCGTCGGTGAGGGGGACGGCGACGGCGTCGGACCGGCGGTCAACAGGGCGGACAAGGACACGGCAGGTACCTCCAGTGCAGCGGCCCGCCCCTCCGGCAGATGGTCAAGGTCGATCAAGGTCACGAAAAGGTCACCGGCGGGGCAGGGCCACCACACTATCGGGGCATCGTGTGTGGATCGTCGTCATGTTCGAGGGAGGAACCGTGCCCACCTGGGGATGAACTGGTGGGATGACGCGTTCGTCGTCCTGGGGATGAATCGGATGTGGTCGAAAACACTCCCAGCCCGTTACCGGGACATGGTGGCGCTTTCACCAGGCAAGAGGGGAGACTGACTACAGATCGTCCCGGCGCGAGCCACGCGCCGCCGACGCCCAAGGAGGCATCCGTGCCGCATGTCCTGGTCCTCAACGCGTCGTACGAGCCACTCGGCGTCGTACCGCTCCGCCGCGCGCTCGTCCTCGTCCTCGAGAACAAGGCCGTATGCCTCGAGGAGTCCGGCGCCTATCTGCACAGCGCAACCGTCACAGTCCCCGCACCCAGCGTGGTCCGGCTCAAGTGTTTCGTCCGGGTTCCCTATCGGGGGCCCGTTCCTCTTACCCGCAGGGCGCTCTTCGCGCGCGACGGGGGCCGGTGCATGTACTGCGGTGGCGTCGCAACCAGCGTCGACCACGTCATCCCGCGCAGCCGCGGGGGCAAGCACGTCTGGGACAACGTGGTGGCGTCCTGCCGCCGCTGCAACCACGTGAAGGCCGACCGACACCTGTTCGAGATCGGCTGGCGGCTACGCCACAAACCCGCCCCACCCACTGGCCTCGCCTGGCGCATCATCGGCACCGGGCATAGGGACCCGCGCTGGCTGCCGTATTTGCAGCCGTTCGGCGCGGACGACGCCATGGCCCGGATCGACGGCATTTCCGCCTGAGGATCCGGGTCTTCGCATACCTGGCGTACGGCACGTACGCGGTGTCCGGCCCCGAGGGTCCCCCGTGCCCCCGGGGCCGGACGTTCATGCGGCCCGGACGGTCACGCGTACCGCAGTTCCGCCGGCCGTACCGACCGCCGCAGCAGCGGCAGCGACGTGGCCGCGGCCAGCAGACAGGCGGCGTACACCGCCACCGGGACCAGGGCCGGCACCAGGGGTACGGGGCCGGTGGCGTCCTCGACCGCCGCGGCCCAGCCGATGTGGATCGCCGTTCCGCCGACTCCCGCCAGCAGGACCGCCGGTGCGAGCGGCAGCGCGGTCTCCAGGAGCAGCGCCCGGCCGAGCACGCTCTGCGGTATGCCCGCCGCGGCCTGCGCCGCCAGCCCCCGGCGCCGGGTGGCGAGGGCCTCGGCGGTGCTCACGGCCAGTGCCGACAGGGTCAGCGCCAGGGCTACGCCGATCGCGGCGCCGGAGAGATCGAGGCCGGTGACGTAGTAGGCCCTGTTCGCCGCGAGATCGTCGGTGTCCGAGACGAGGTACAGCAGGGTCTGGCGGATGCCGACGAAGGCCGTGCCCACCACCGTCACCAGCAGCACGGCGGCATGTGTACGGGCCGCCGCCCAGGGGTCGTCGCGCAGGCGTTCCGCCGCGATCAGCAGCGCGGGGCGCTGGGCGCGGGCGGCGAGCGCACCGCCGATCCGCCGTGCCGACCAGCCCGCCAGCCACACGGCCGAGACACCGGTCAGCAGACTCAGGGCGAGCACCGTCAGTGGCCCGAGGGCGAACTCGACCGGATTGCCGAAGTACATGGTCAGGCTCACGCCCAGCGCCATCACCAGCAGCAGCACGGTCACCGTCCGGAAGGCCCGCCCCGGGCCCCGCGTCGGCGGTATCCGGCGCACCCAGCCCAGCGGCGAGGCCACCACCCGGCGCAGCGACAGGGCACTCACGGCCGCGCCGAGCGCCGGGACCGCGACGGCCACCAGGGTGATGCCCGGCCATGCCAGGGGTTCGGGGTGCCGCCACACGCGCAGCAGGACGAGGACGTAGGGGACGGTGGCCAGGAGCGAGCCGATCAGACAGGCCAGTCCCGCTTCGAGTGCCGAGATCCGCCGGACCTGCGCGGCCGTGGCACCGGCGAGGCGCAGCGTGGCCAGGCGCCGGTCGCGGTGCACGGCCCCCACGCGCGCGCACTGCCCCAGGAAGCCGAGCACCGGGGCCAACAGCATCACCAGCGCCATGATCACGCTGCGCCGGTCGCTCGCGGTGTTGAGCAGTCCGGAGCCGAAGGAGACCGAAGCCTGCCCGTCCATCGAGGCGACCGTGGCGATCACCAGCGCGATTCCGGTGGCGAACGACGCTCCGAGCGCCGTGAGCGCCACCCGCCACCACTCGCGCCGGTCCGAGCCCCGGGTGAGCAGCCAGGCCAGCCGGAAGTCGGCTCTCATGCCGTCACCTCCTGCGGCGTGACGCTCCCGTCGGCCAGCCGCGCCTCCCGGTCGGCGTACGCCGCCACCTGCGCGTCGTGCGTGATCAGCAGTACCGCCGTGCCGGCCTCACGGGCCGTGTGCACCAGAGCCGTCATCACCTGCTCGCTCGCCAGCGTGTCCAGCGCGCCCGTCGGCTCGTCGGCGAAGACGACCTTCGGACCGGTGACCAGGGCCCTGGCCAGCGCCACCCGCTGGGCCTGACCGCCGCTCAGCTCGCCGGGCCGCAGTTCCGCCTGCCCGCGCACCCCGAACCGCTCCAGCCACTCACCGGCCCGTGCCTGAGCCTGCGGACGACGGGTACCGGCGAGCAGCAGCGGCAGGGCGACGTTGTCGACGGCCGTCAGCTCGGGGATCAGCTGCCCGAACTGGAAGACCACGCCGAACTCCGTACGACGCAGCTCGCTCAGCCGCTTCTCGGCCAGCTGATCGAGCCGCTCCCCGGCGTAGGTCACCGAGCCGGCGTCCGGGCGGACGATCCCGGCCAGACAGTGCAGCAGCGTGGATTTCCCACTGCCACTCGCGCCGGTGACGGCGAGGATCTCGCCCGCGCTCAGCTCGACGGAGGCGCCGCGCAGGGCCTCGGTCCTGCCGTGTGCCTTGACGAGGTCACGGGCCGCCAGCAGCGGCACCGCGGCCTCCCCCTTGTTGCTCATACTGCGTCGACCTCCGCGGTCAGGGTGATGAGCCGGGCCGCCGTGGTCGTCATCCAACGGAGGTCGGCGTCGAGGTGGTTGAGGGCGTAGTCGGCCGAGAGCACCGTCGCGAGATCCGCGTTCCGGCCGGTCTTGAGCGCCGTGAGCTCGCGCATCCGCTCCATGTGGGCGGTGCGCTGGGCGCGCAGGTATGTCTCCGGGTCGCCGCCGGCCAGGATCGAGACGACGACCTTGGCGAAGATCTCGTTCGTCACGAACGGCGCGGGCGGCGCGATCTGTCCGGCCCAGGCCGTCAGCTCGCGCGCCCCGTCCTTCGTGGAGCGGTACATGGTCCGCTCCGGGCCGCCGTCCGAATCGGTGCCCTCGATCTCGGCCAGGCCGTCGCGGACCAGTCGCTGCAAGGTCGTGTAGACCTGCCCGTAGGCCAGCGGACGGGCCTGCGGGAAACGTTCGTCGTGGCGTCGCTTGAGGTCGTAGCCATGGCTCGGCCCTGCGGCGAGCAGCCCCAACAGGATGTGACGGATGCTCATGGCGATCATTATGTACTGAGTACATGTACTGAGTGAATAGCGGGAGGGGAAGAAGGGAAGACAGGCGTGCGAGGAGGGCAGGTAAGAAGGGTGAGCGGCGGCGCGGAATGTGAGGAGGGGCACGTGACTCCTATTGATACGTCTGCCGTCGCGCCCGCTGGGTAGGGGGTGCCGTAACCCGCAAGCCGTACGACAGAAGGAGACACCCGTGGCCACAGCACCGGCCCTGTCCAAACCTGAGGCGCCCTTCGAGCCGGAGATGCACGCCTGCGTCTTCAGCGCCGAGGGCGCCTGCTTCGAAGCCCCCCTCACCAGCGAGCCACCCCTGCCCGACGCCGAGCCGCTCACCAGTGAGCCGCCGCTCGCGGACGCCGCGCCACTGACGAGTGAGGCGGCAACCTGGGACATGGGCATGGACATGGGTATGGACACCGGTATGGACATGGATGCCACGAGGCCGTAGATGACAGCACAGCGGTCGGCCGAAGAATCAGCCGAAGAGCCCGGGGAGCCCGGGCCGCCCGAGGAGTCCCTCGATGGTCCCGGTGATCCGCGGGGCCCCGGGGACCTCCCCTGCGACGATCTGTCCCGGCTCGCCGAGCTGCACGGCGTCGCCACCTCCTACCAGCCGTCCGCCGACCGCACGGTCACCGCCTCCGCCACCGCCCTCACCCTCGCCCTGGCGGCCCTCGACGTCGACGCGAGCACACCCGCCGCCGTCACAGCCGCGCTCGCCGCAAGGGAACGGCAGACGCGGGAACGGCTGCTGCCGCCGACCGTCGTGTGCTGGACCGGCACCGAACCCCGCCTGCCGGTCGCGCTGCCCCCCGGAACCCAGCTGAGCGTCGAGACCGAGGACGGCGAGATCCACCCCGCCCTCGGCCAACTCCCGCCCGGCGTCCACCGCTTGACGGCCACCGCCCCCGACGGCCGTACCGCGACCAGTCATCTGGTCGTCGCCCCCGCCGGTCTGCCCACGCCGCCCGGACGTTCGTACGGCCTCCTCGTCCAGCTGTACTCCCTTCTCTCCCGCCGCTCCTGGGGCATGGGCGACCTCGGTGATCTCGCCGAGCTCGCCGCCTGGGCCGGCCGGACGCTCGGCGCCGGATTCGTGCAGGTCAACCCCCTGCACGCGGCCGTGCCCGGAACCCCGACCGACCCTTCCCCCTACCGCCCCTCCTCACGCCGCTTCCCCGACCCCGTGCATCTTCGGGTCGAGAACGTGCCCGAATTCGCCCACGTCGACGACCGCGAGCGAGTGCGGACGTTGCTGGAGCGGGGCGCGCGGCTGCGGGAAGCGGTGCTGGAGAAGGGCGCGTTGATCGACCGGGACGCGGTGTGGGCCGCCAAGCGGGAGGCGCTGGAACTGCTGCGCGAGGTGCCGCTCGGGCCGGGGCGGCAGGCCGAGTACGCCGACTTCCTGGTGCACGAGGGAGAGGCGCTGGAGGACCACGCCACCTGGTGCGCGCTGGCCGAGGTGCACGGCTCCGACTGGCAGCGGTGGCCGCGCGGGCTGCGGGATCCCCGTTCACCCGAAACGGCCCGCGCGCGACGGGAGTTGATGGACCGCGTCGACTTCCACTGCCGGCTGGCCTGGCTCACCGACAGCCAGCTGACCGCCGCCCAGCGGATCGCGCGGGAGGCGGGCATGCCCGTCGGGATCGTGCACGACCTGGCGGTCGGGGTGCATCCCGGGGGCGCCGACGCCTGGGCCCAGCAGGAGTACTTCGCGGCCGGGATGTCGGTCGGGGCACCGCCGGACGCCTTCAACGCCCGCGGCCAGGACTGGGGCCTGCCGCCGTGGCGCCCGGACCGGCTGGCCGAGTCGGGGTACGCGCCGTACCGCAGGCTGCTGCGAGCGCTGTTTCGCTCGGCCGGCGCGCTGCGCATCGACCATGTCATGGGGCTGTTCCGGCTGTGGTGGGTACCACAGGGGCACGCGCCGACACAGGGGACGTACGTCCGCTACGACGCCGAGGCCATGCTCGCGATCCTGGTACTGGAGGCGTCCCGCGCGGGGGCCGTGGTGATCGGGGAGGACCTCGGCACGGTGGAGCCGGGGGTGCGGGAGGCGCTGCGGGCACGGGGGGTGCTGGGCACCTCGGTGCTGTGGTTCGAGCGGGACTGGGAGGGCAGCGGGCGCCCGCTGCCGCCGGAGTCGTGGCGGGCCGACTGCCTGGCCACCGCCACCACCCACGACCTGCCGCCGACCGCCGCTCGCCTCACCGGCGAACACGTCGAACTCCGGGACGGCCTGGGGCTGTTGACCCGTCCGGTGGAGCAGGAGCGGGCGGAGGCCGCCGCGGACACGGGCGAGTGGCTGGAGGTGCTGTCCCGGCTGGGGCTGCTGCGGGGCACGGGCGGCGGCCACGGCGCCTCGGAGGAGGAGTCCGAGATCCAGGCCGTCCACCGCTTCCTGCTGCGCACACCGGCCCGCATGGTCGGAGTCTGGCTCCCGGACGGAGTGGGCGACCGCCGGCCGCAGAATCTGCCGGGCACCTGGGACCAGTATCCGAACTGGCGCCTGCCGATCGCGGACGCGGAAGGAAAGCCGGTGACACTGGAGGACCTCGCGGCTTCGCCCCGGGTCCGGGGACTGGTGGAGGTGCTGCGGGACGGGGCGGCCCGGCGGGGGTGAGGGGCGGTGTGCGGGGCGTGGGTCGGGCGTGTGCCGGGCGTGGGTCCGGTGGGGTGGCCGGCGGTGTGCCAGGCTCGGGCCGGGCGGGGCGAGCGGCGGTGTGCCGGGCGTGTGGCGAGTGGGTCGACCGACGTGCGGCGGTTCATACGGGACCCCGGGCGCGCGGCCCCTCGCGGGGTTCTGTACTTTTGGGATCGTGGACAAGAAGAACGCCCTGCGCGCCGGCGCCCTGGCTGCCGGTACGACGCTGATGATGCTGCTCATGTCGTCCCCCGCGCTCGCGCTCACGCGTGACGACGGCGACGACCCCGGTCAGGGTCTGAGCGTGATGGAGACGGTGACCCAGTTCGTCCTGGCCCCCACCGTGCTCTTCGCGGTCATCGCGGGCCTGGTCATGGTCCTGGACCGGTCGCACAAGCAGAAGGACACGACCAGCTCCAACATCCGGACCAAGGCCCAGGCCGACGCCAAGGTCTGACGCGAGGCTCTTCGAGTCCGCAGCGCACTTTCCCGAGGGCGCCGACCCCGTCGTACGTACGCGCATCCCCGCCGTACGTGGAGACGAGGCCGGCGCCTTCGGCATGTCCACGGGCGGCCCGCCGGGCTCGCTCACGCCGGATACGGCGCCGTCAGATACCGCTGCACCGTGGGTGCCAGCCAGGCCACTACCTCCTCGGGAGGCAGCGCCGCCGCGGGCTCGAACCGCAGCACATAGCGTGTGAGCGCCAGCCCCAGCAGCTGTGACGACACCAGCGCGGCCCGCGCCGGGGCCTGCTCGGGGTCGGGGCAGACCCGGCGGGCGAGCGGTAGCAACTGGTCCCCGAAGATGCCCCGCATGCGTTCGGCCCCGGCCTGGTTGGTCACGCCGACCCTGAGCAGCGCCGTGAGCACCTCGTTCTCCTCCCACATGGCCAGGAAGTGGCTCACGAGCGCCCGGCCGGCGTCCTGCCGGGTCAGCGACGCCGGATCCGGCAGCCGCAGATCGATGGCGACCGCCGCCGCGAACAGGCCCTCCTTGTTGCCGTAGTAGCGCATCACCATCGACGGATCGATGTTCGCGTCCTTGGCGATGGCGCGGATGGTGGCGCGCTCGTAACCGTCCGCGGCGAAGCGTTCGCGGGCCGCCTCGAGGATGGCGGTGCGGGTCGCGTCGGAGCGGCGGGGCGGAGTGGGGCGCGGGGCGGGGGGCGTGCTCTCGGTCATGCCGACGATCGTAGGCCAACGTGTGTGGGTCAACATGCGTGGGTCAACATGTGTGGGTCAACGCTAGTTGGCCAACATGTGTTGACGTGACCGTGGGGGCGACCTACGCTTGTCAACAAACGTTGGCCAACACAGGTTGGCCAACACGCGACGGTCAACGTGCGTCGGTCAACGTGCGTCGGCCGACATGCGTTGACCAACGAGTGTGGACAGCCAGAGGAGGCCGCCATGACCGGCACCGAGATCGGCACCGACGCAAGTACCGGCACCGTCAGCACCACCCACCCCGTCATCGTCGTCGGCTCCGGTCCCACCGGCCTGCTCCTGGCCGGGGACCTCGCCGCCGCCGGCGTCCCCGTCACCCTCGTCGAGAGGCGGCCCCGAGAGATCAGCAATCTCTCCCGCGCCTTCGGAGTGCACGCCCGCACCCTGGAGCAGCTCGACGCCCGCGGGCTCGCCGAACGACTGATCGCCACCGGCAGCACCATCACCGAGCTGCGGCTGTTCCGTCGCCTCGCCCTGGACCTGGGCACGCTGCCGTCCCGCTTCCCGTTCCTGCTGATCACCCCGCAGTACGAGGTGGAGCGGCTGCTGGAGGAGCGGGCGCGCGAGGCGGGCGTGGAGTTCCTCTTCGAGAGCGAGGTGGTCGGGCTGCGGCAGGACGGCAGCGGGGTCGATCTCGACATCCGCGGCGCGGACGGGGCGGTCGTGGGCCGTCGCGCGGTCTATGTCGTCGGCGCGGACGGCCACCGCAGTGCCGTACGCCGGGCGCTCGGTCTGCCGTTCCCCGGCGTCTCCGTCATCCGTTCCCTGTTCCTGGCGGACGTCCGTCTCACCGAGCGGCCGGACAGCGTGCTCACGGTCGACGGCGCCGGCGACGCGTTCGCGATGATCGCGTCCTTCGGGGACGGCTGGTACCGCGTCATGGGGTGGAACCGCCGTAACGAGACCCCCGACGATGCCCCGCTCGACCTGGACGAGGTCAAGGAGGTCACCCGCCGCGCCCTGGGCACCGACTACGGCATGTGCGAGGCCCGTTGGCTCTCCCGTTTCCACAGCGACGAACGGCAGGTGCCCGAGTACCGGGTCGGGCGCGTCTTCCTCGCCGGTGACGCCGCGCATGTGCACTCACCGGCCGGCGGTCAGGGCATGAACACCGGTCTCCAGGACGCCGCCAACCTCGGCTGGAAGCTCGCCGCGGCCGTCCAGGGGTGGGCGCCCGACGGGTTGCTGGACACCTACCAGGCCGAGCGTCATCCCGTCGGCAAGGCCGTGCTGCGCAGCAGTGGCGGGCTGGTCAGGCTGGCCCGCGCGCAGAGTCCGGCGCTGCGTGCCGTGCGAGCAGTCGTCACCGCCTTTCTCCATGCCGCCCGTCCCGCCCGGGCGAAGGCCCTCGCCCAGATCTCGGGCATCGGCTACTCGTACGACGCCCCGCGCGGCTCCCATCCGCTGGTCGGCACCCGTGTCCCCGACGTGGCCCTGGAGAGCGGTCGCCTCCATGAGGCGCTGCGCGGCGGACGGTTCGTACTGATCGAGCCGGCGGCTCGGCCGGCTCGGGAGGCTTCGAGGGCCCCGGGGGCTCCGACGGCGTACGGGACTTCGACGGCGTACGACGGGCAGGGCGCCCGCCGCGGTCGGCTGACCGTGGAACGCTGGGCGAGCGGGCGGCGTACGACCGTGCTCGTGCGGCCCGACGGGTACGTGGCCTGGGCGGCGGACGACGCGGACGCGGCGATGGTGGAAGGGGCGGTCACCGCCCACCTGGGGTGAGTCGCGCGGGCGCCGAGGTGCCTCCAGCCAACCCGCCCGGCCAACCCTCCCGGGCAGCCCTCACGACCGCCACTCACCGAGACTCGTGCGTCCCCGCGAGCAACTCCCTCAGCAGGTCGGCCAGTTGGCCGGCCTGTTCGTCGTTCAGGGCCGACAGTACCTCCGTCTGGACGGCGAGTCCGGCGGTGACGGCCTCGTCGACGAGGGCCAACCCCTCCTCGGTGAGGGTGACTTGGAGGCCCCGGCGGTCGTGCGGGTCGGGGGAGCGGCGCAGCAGCCCCGCTCGCTCCAGCTTGTCGAGGCGGCCGGTCATGCCGCCTGTCGTGAGCATCAGTGTCGCCGAGAGCTCGCGCGGCGGGAGCGTGTACGGCGCGTCGGACCGGCGCAGCGTCGCCAGTACGTCGAACTCGCCGCGCGAGATGCCGAACCGGGCGTAAGCCGTGTCCATCCGGCCGCCCACCGCGTGGGTGAGGCGGTAGATCCGGCCGAAGACCTCCATCGCGGTCGTGTCGAGGTCGGGGCGGACCCGCGCCCACTGGTCGATGATCGCGTCGACGGCGTCCTCGCGTCGGGGCGGTTGTGCGCTCATGGGTCGAGTATCGGCCGCGGGACGGTCGGCCGCAAGAAAGTGGCTTGACGGCAAGTTGCTTACAGCTAAGCTACTTTCTACTGACCGATTCGGTCGTCCGCCGTTCCGGGATCCGTCGAAGGGCGCAGCCCATGGCCGCCAACCGCGCACGCCTCATACTCCTCACCGCCCTCGCCCCCGTCTCCTGGGGCACGACCTACGCCGTCACCACCGAGTTCCTGCCGGCCGACCGCCCCCTGTTCACGGGGCTGATGCGCGCCCTGCCCGCCGGTCTGCTGCTGCTCGCCCTCGCCCGGGTGCTGCCGCGCGGCGCCTGGTGGTGGAAGTCGGCGGTGCTGGGCGCTTTGAACATCGGCGCCTTCTTCCCGCTTCTCTTCCTCTCCGCGTACCGGCTGCCGGGCGGCATGGCGGCCGTGGTCGGCTCGGTCGGCCCGCTGTTCGTCGTTGGCCTGGCGGCGCTGCTGCTGGGGCAACGGCCCACGATCCGGACGGTGCTGACCGGGGTCGTGGCGGCGTTCGGCGTCAGCCTGGTCGTGCTGAAAGCGGCGGGCGCGCTGGATGCCGTCGGGCTGCTGGCGGCGCTCGCCGCCACCGCGGCCATGTCCACCGGCACCGTCCTGACCAAGCGATGGGGGCGCCCGGACGGCATCGGTCCGCTCGCCCTCACCGGCTGGCAGCTCACCGCGGGCGGTCTGCTGATCGCGCCCCTCGCCCTGCTGGTCGAGGGTGCCCCGCCCGCGCTGGACGGCGAGTCGATCGGCGGCTACCTCTACCTGGCGGTGGCGAACACGGCGGTGGCGTACTGGCTGTGGTTCCGCGGCATCGGCCGGCTCAGCGCCACCCAGGTCACCTTCCTCGGTCCGCTGTCCCCGCTGACCGCCGCGGTCGTCGGCTGGGCGGCCCTGGGCCAGGCGCTGACCGCGCTGCAACTGGTGGGCATGGCGCTGGCGTTCGGGGCGACGGTCGCGGGGCAACTCCGGGCGGGTGGTGGCGGTGCGGGTCGGGCGACGCCCGGCCGACCCGGCGCGAGCCGCCGCGGTTCGTTCACTTCTACTGAAGAGAGTCGTCGAAAAGATTCGATGGACGTGACAGGTGGGGCACTGCGACGGTAGATCGAGTCCGATCTCCGACCAGCCTCCGGCCAGTCTCCGACCAGCGAAAGGATCTCCGTGACCGTCGTCCTCTCCAGGACAGCCACCTCGAAGTCACGTTCCGACGACACCCGGGCAGCCGCCCGCCCGTCTCTCCCGAAGGGGGCGGCGGTCGGCTTCCTGCTCGCCGCCCTCGCCACCGTCGTCTGGTCCGGCAGCTTCGTCACCTCCCGCGCGCTGCACGACAGCGTGCCGCCGGTGCAGCACGCGTTCTGGAGGTGGGTGGTGGCGTTGGTCGCGGTGGCGCCGTTCGGAGCGCGCCAGGCATGGCGGCAACGGGCGTCGATCCGCCGTCACTTCGGCTTCGTGCTCCTCGCCTCGCTGCTCGGCGTCGCCGCCTACAACACCCTCGTCAACCAGGCCGGGCTGACCACACCCGCCGCCAACATGGGCATGATCATGGCTGCTTCACCGGTCCTGATGGCCCTGTTCGAGCGAGCCGCGGGCGTACGGCTCGGCGGGCGCCGGGTGGTGGGGCTGCTGACGGCCTGTGCGGGGGTCGTCCTGCTGATGGCGGAAGGGCCGGGCGGGGCCCGTTTCGCGGCGGGGGACCTGTGGATGGTGGCGGCGGCCTGCTGTTTCGCCTCCTACAGCGGCCTGTTGCGGCGCAAGCCCGCGGAACTGGGGGGTACGGCCTTCCTGTTCACGACCTTTCTGCTGGGCACGGTCCTGCTGCTGCCGGTGCACGGGGTGTCGCTGGCGGTGCAGGGCGGCTTCGAGCCGACGGCCGGGACGGTCCTGCCGATCCTCTATGTCGGGGTCGTCTCGTCGGCGGTCGCCTTCTTCGCCTGGAACCGGGCGATCGCGCTGGTCGGACCGAGTCGCGCGGGGCTCGTCTACTACCTCCAGCCGGTGTGCGTGGCCCTGCTCTCCTGGGCGTTGCTCGGTGAGGCGACCGGCGGGACACAGGCGGTGTGCATGGCGCTGATCCTCGGCGGGGTCGTCCTGGGGGCGTCGGGGCGGCGGTGACGTAGGTTGCGGGCCATGACCGAGTGGGACATCCGCAAGCTTCAGATCCTTCGGACGCTGCGGGAGCGGGGGACCGTGACGGCGACGGCCGAGGCACTGCGGATGACGCCGTCGGCCGTGTCGCAGCAGCTGACCAACCTGGCCAAGCAGGTCGGGGTGCCGCTGTTGGAGGCGCACGGGCGGCGGGTGCGACTGACGGACGCGGCGCGGCTGGTGCTGCGGCACGCCGAGGCGGTGTTCGAGCAACTGGAGCGGGCAGACGCGGAGTTGGCCGCGTATGTGCGCGGCGACGTGGGGGAGGTGCGGGTCGCGGCCTTCTCCACGGCGGTGCCCGCACTGGTCGTGCCGGCCGTGCGGGAGCTGCGGGCGGCGGCACCCGGGGTGGTGGTGCGGGTGCGGGAGGCCGAGGCGGGGGAGGCGTACGAGTTGCTGGCCGCCGGCGAGGTCGACCTCGCGCTGTCGCTCGCCGCGCAGGCGCCGACCGTGGGGGACGGCCGCTTCACGCGGGTGCCGTTGGCGGCGGATCCGCTGGATGTCGCGCTGCCTCGGGAGCACCGGCTGGCGAACGCCGAGGAGGTGCGGCTGGCCGATCTCGCCGGGGAGGACTGGATCTTCGGGGGGAGCGGGCCGTGGTCGGACATCACGCGGGGGGCCTGCGAGGCGGCCGGGTTCAGCCCCCGGCAGGGGCATTCGGCGGCCGGGTGGACGGCGATTCTGGCGATGGTGGAGGCGGGGATGGGGGTGGCGTTGGTGCCCCGGATGGCCGCGGTGGCCAGGGGCGGGGCGGCCATGCGGGAACTGGACGCGGACCGGCCGGTACGGCATGTGGTGGCAGCCGTGCGCAGGGGCAGCGAGGCGGGGACTGCGGTGGGAAGGGTGCTGTCGGCTCTGGAGACGGCCGCTGCGGGACCGGCTCGGGGGTGACCCGGGGCGGGCCTCAAGGGGACCCGAGCCGCACTTCAGCCGACCGACCAGCGACGCGGCTGCCCCCAGCCCGGGTGGCTGCCCCCAGCCCAGGTGGCTGGCCCGGCGCTGCCACCCGCACTCCGCATGGCTGCGGATGTCCCGCACTCCGCATGGCCGTGGACGTCCCGCACTCCGCATGGCCGTGGACGTCCCGCACTCCGCATGGCCGTGGATACCCCGCGCCCCGCATCGCAGTGGATGCCCCGCGCCCCGCATGGCCGTGGATGCGCCTGACGGGCTTGAGCACCTCGATGCCGGCCTCCTCGCCCCGCTCGGCCCCCGCACCGCATGGCCGCGGAGGCCCCCGCCCCGCATCCCCGCGGATGCCCCCCTTCCCGCATCCCCGCGGCGGATACCAACCAGGGGGCGCCCGGAGCCATTCCCGGGCGCCCCCCTGGGGCGTGCGGCTGGGGCTGCTGCCTGCTACTGCCCTGCCGCCGCGTCGGCCGCCTGGGCCTTCAGGGCCCGTTCCACGCCTGCCCGGGACTCCGAGATGAGGCGGCGCAGGGCCGCGTTCGGCTCGGCCGAGGTCAGCCAGGTGTCCGTCTTGGCCAGGGTGTCCTCGGAGACCTGGAGGGTCGGGTACAGACCGACCGCGATCTGCTGGGCGATCTCGTGCGAGCGGGCGTCCCAGACGCCCTTGACCACCTCGAAGTACCGGTCCGTGTAGGGCGCGAGGAGCTCACGCTGGTCGGTCTGGACGAAGCCGCCGATCACCGCTTCCTGAAGGGCGTTGGGCAGCTTGTCGGAGTCGATGACCGACGACCAGGCCTCGGCCTTGGCCTCGGCGGTCGGGCGGGCCGCCCGGGCCGTGGCGGCGTGCCGCTCACCGGCCGCCGTCCTGTCCCGCTCGTACTCGCCGGCGATCTCCGCCTCGTCGAAGCGGCCCACCGCCGCCAGCCGCTGCACGAACGCCCACCGCAGCTCCGTGTCGACGGCCAGGCCCTCGACCGTCAGCGAGCCGTCCAGCAGCGCCTCCAGCAGGTCCAGCTGCTCCGGCGTACGGGCCGTCGCCGCGAACGCCCGCGCCCACGCCAGCTGGTGGTCGCTGCCCGCCTCGGCGGCACGCAGATGGGCCAGCGTGGCGTCGGTCCAACGGGTCAGCAGCGCCTCGCGGGCGGCCGGGGCGGCGTACAGCTCGATCGCCAGCTTCACCTGGCGCTGCAGCGACTGCACGACGCCGATGTCGGACTCCTTGCCGATGCCCGACAGCACCAGCGAGAGATAGTCGCGGGTGGCGAGCTCTCCGTCGCGTGTCATGTCCCAGGACGACGCCCAGCACAGGGCCCGCGGGAGGGAGGCGTCGAAGTCGCCGAGGTGCTCGGTGACGAACGCCAGCGACTCCTCGTCCAGGCGGACCTTCGCGTACGACAGGTCGTCGTCGTTGAGGAGGACCACGTCCGGGCGGCGCTTGCCGACCAGCTGCTCGACGGCCGTCAGCGCACCGTCCACGTCCAGCTCGACGCGCTCCTCGCGCAGCAGCTTGCCCGACTGCTCGTCGAGGTTGTACAGGCCGACCGCGATCCGGTGCGGACGCAGCGTCGGCTCGCCCTTTGCGCCGGCCGGCAGCGCCGGGGCCTCCTGGCGGATCCCGAACGACGTGATCACACCGTCGGCGTCCGTCTCGATCTCGGGGCGCAGAACGTTGATCCCCGCCGTCTCCAGCCACTTCTTCGACCATGCCTTCAGGTCACGGCCGGAGGTCTCCTCCAGCGCGCCCAGCAGGTCGGACAGCCGCGTGTTGCCGAAGGCGTGGCGCTTGAAGTACGCCTGGACGCCCCGGAAGAACTCGTCCTCGCCCACATAGGCGACGAGCTGCTTGAGGACGGAGGCGCCCTTGGCGTACGTGATGCCGTCGAAGTTGACGAGCACGTCGTCCAGGTCGCCGATCTCGGCCATGATCGGGTGCGTGGACGGCAGCTGGTCCTGCCGGTACGCCCAGGTCTTCATGGAGTTGGCGAAGGTGGTCCAGGACTGCGGCCAGCGCGACTCGGGGTGGGCCGCCTGGCAGGCGATGGAGGTGTAGGTGGCGAACGACTCGTTCAGCCACAGGTCGTTCCACCACTCCATGGTGACCAGGTCGCCGAACCACATGTGGGCCAGCTCGTGCAGGATGGTCTCGGCACGCGTCTCGTACGCCGCGCTCGTCACTTTGGACCGGAAGACGTACTGGTCGCGGATGGTCACCGCGCCCGCGTTCTCCATCGCGCCCGCGTTGAACTCCGGCACGAACAGCTGGTCGTACTTCTCGAACGGGTACGGGAAGTCGAACTTCTCCTGGAACCACTCGAAGCCCTGCCGGGTGACCTCGAAGATCGCGTCCGAGTCGAGGTACTCCGCGAGCGAGGGCCGGCAGTAGATGCCGAGCGGGACGGACTGGCCATCCTTCTCGTAGACGCTGTGCACCGAGTGGTACGGGCCGACGACGAGGGCCGTGATGTACGTCGAGATGCGCGGCGTCGGCTCGAACGACCAGACGTTGTCCGTGGGCTCCGGCGTGGGCGAGTTGGAAATGACCGTCCAGCCCTCGGGGGCCTTCACGGTGAACTGGAAGGTCGCCTTCAGGTCGGGCTGCTCGAACGACGCGAAGACGCGGCGGGCGTCCGGGACCTCGAACTGGGTGTACAGGTACGCCTGCTGGTCGACCGGGTCGACGAAACGGTGCAGACCCTCGCCCGTGTTGGTGTACGCGCAGTCGGCGACGACACGCAGGACGTTGCGGCCCTGGAGCAGACCGGGCAGCGCGATCCGGGAGTCCTTGAAGACCTCGTCCGCGTCGAGCGGATCGCCGTTGAGAGTCACCTCGTGGACGGCCGGTGCCACCAGGTCGATGAAGGAGTCGGCGCCGTTTTCCGCGACATCGAAGCGCACCGTGGTCACGGACCGGTAGGTGCCGCCCTCCTGCGCGCCGGAGAGGTCGAGATCGATCTCATACGAGTCAACGGTGAGCAGCTTCGCCCGCTGCTGCGCCTCGTCGCGAGTCAGGTTTGTGCCAGGCACGCGGTCATCTCCTCGATATGTGTGGGTTGCGCCATCCTTCCATGGGAGCTGCACGGAGCGCGATGGGCGTTACCGCAGTGGGCGTGAGGTGCGCAAAGGGGCGCCCCACCCGGGGCGCCCCTTACCTCGTCCGTACGGGTGTCAGCCCTTCAGCTCGGCCGCCACCAGCTCCGCGATCTGCACGGCGTTCAGCGCCGCGCCCTTGCGGAGGTTGTCGTTGGAGACGAACAGCGCGAGACCGTGCTCGACCGTCTCGTCGGAGCGGATGCGGCCGACGTACGACGGGTCCTGGCCGGCGGCCTGGAGCGGGGTCGGGACGTCGGAGAGGGCCACGCCGGGGGCGCCGGCCAGCAGTTCCTTGGCGCGCTCCACATCGATCGGGCGGGCGAAGCGGGCGTTGATCTGGAGGGAGTGCCCGGAGAAGACCGGGACGCGCACACAGGTGCCGGAGACCTTCAGCTCGGGGATCTCCAGGATCTTGCGGGACTCGTGGCGGAGCTTCTGCTCCTCGTCGGTCTCGTGCAGACCGTCGTCGACGATGGAGCCGGCCATCGGCAGGACGTTGTACGCGATCGGGGCGACGTACTTGTTCGGCGCGGGGAACTCGGCCGCCGAACCGTCGTGCGTCAGCTTGGGCGCGTCGTCGCCGACCTTCTTGACCTGCTCGAACAGCTCGTCGACGCCCGCGAGACCCGAACCCGACACCGCCTGGTAGGTGGCCACGACCAGGGCCTGGAGGCCGGCCTCGGCGTGCAGCGGACGCAGCACCGGCATCGCGGCCATCGTCGTGCAGTTCGGGTTGGCGATGATGCCCTTGGGGCGGTCGGCGATCGCGTGCGGGTTCACCTCGGAGACGACCAGCGGGACCTCGGGGTCACGGCGCCAGGCCGAGGAGTTGTCGATCACCACGGCGCCCTGGGCGGCGACCTTCGGCGCGAGGGCCTTGGAGGTGGAGCCGCCCGCGGAGAACAGCACGATGTCCAGGCCGCTGTAGTCGGCCGTCGTCGCGTCCTCCACGGTCACGCCGTCCAGGACCGTCCCCGCCGAGCGGGCGGAGGCGAACAGGCGCAGCTCGGTGACCGGGAAGTCGCGTTCCGTGAGGATCCTGCGCATGACCGTGCCGACCTGTCCGGTGGCTCCGACGATTCCGACCCTCACGGTGACTCCTTCTACGTGGCTTGTCCGTGCCTGCGGCATGGCCGAGGCGTTTCCATCATGCGGTGCGCCGCGGCCCGCCTGTCCAATTGTTTGACCTGGATCTTCAACCGGCGGGACGCGCCGGGCCCTGGTCCAGGTTCCGCATCTGCGGCTCCCACCCGGTCCGGGCTGGAGAAATTGGTCCGACGGCGGCCCCGCACCGCAAGCTCACCTGCCCGACCGCCACCGGGCTACGCGGCGGTGTGACGTACACCTCTGTGCAGCGATGAGAAGTCCTGGGAAATTCCATCGAACGTTCTGGACCGTCCGGGCGTCACAGTCACAACACGGCGAGGGGAGGGGTGGCTGTGCTGCGCAGAAAGGCCCGCCGCGGCCAGGGGGGCGGTGCCGTCCAGGACGTACTGGACGATCCGCTGGACGCGGCCCAGGAGCGTCGGGTGCGGGCGGTGCTCGCGCTCGGCGGAGTGCCGCAGACGGACCTGCCGGACGGGGTGCAGCAGGTCCGTCTGCGGCTGCTGGAGCGGGCCGCGAGCGGTCGCGAGGCGCCGCGGGACGTGTCCGCCTGGGCGGCGGTCGTCGCCTCCAACCTCGCCATGGACTGGCACCGGGCGAAGAAGCGCCAGGAGCGGCTCGGCGAGCGGCTCGCCTCCCTGCGCGAGCCCGCGACCCCCTCTGGCGAGGACACCAGCGTGCTCTCCCTCGCGGTCGCCCAGGGCCTGGACGACCTGCCCGACGCCCAGCGTCAGGTCGTCGTCCTGCGTTTCTACGCCGACCTGCCGGTGCGCGGGATCGCCGAGGAGCTCGGCATCCCCGAGGGCACGGTCAAGAGCCGGCTGCACACGGCGGTACGGGCCCTGCGCGCCCGCCTGCACGAGGACGAGGTGGTGTGACATGACCGCCGAGAACACAGGCCGGGACGGCCACGACGAGGACAACGGTCACGACGAATACAACGGCTACGACGGATACGAGGGCGGGGGCGGCGCCGACGCGCTGCTGGCGGCGATCACCGGCGAACCGCTGCCCGACGAGGCCCGCGCGGACGCCGCGTTCATGGCCGAGCACCGGGCGGCCACCGCCGACGTGACGCTGCTGCGGGAGCAGCTGGTCGTCATCGGCGACGCCCTCGCGGCACCGCCGCCCGCGCCGCAGCCGGCCCCGGCCCGCCCCGCGCGGGCTCGCCGCCGGACCCTGCGGCTCGCGTACGGCAGCCTCGCGGTGGCCGCCGCGGCATCCGTGGTCGCCGGTATGGGCTGGCTCGTGGCACAGGGCGGAGGCGATGCCCTCGACGCCGGGGGCAGCAACGACGCGGCCAAGTCCCAGGCCGACGAGCGCACCGCCTTCGGCAGCCCGGACTACCTGGCCTGCGCCGTCGTCGTCGCCGAGGGTGACGTCACCTCGGCCGAACCCCTGGACGATCCGGGGCTGGTGCGCGTCGGCGTGCACGTGACCGTCTACTACAAGGGGGACGAGCCGCGCCCGACCGACGTCAGTTATGTCGTGGACGCGGCGGACACCGGTGACATCGCCGAGGGCGACCGCGTGCTGTTCGGCATCCCGAAGGACGCGACCGCACCCGACCACTGGGCCGTCGGCGAGGAGCAGGTCGCGCTGGAGCGGGCCTGGCTGAAGACCTCGCTGGCCGAGTCCCGAGGGGCCACCTGCTCATGAGGACCTGCACATGAGGACCTGAGCACGAGGACCTGCGCATGAGGAAGGGCGGGCGCCCACCGGACGCCCGCCCTCACCGCCGTGTCGGAGCGACTACGGGGTGACCTTCTCGATCTTCACGTTGCCCGTGCCCGCGACCGTGCCGCGCGCGTCGAGCAGGCGGACCTGGCCGAAGAACTCACGGCCCTCCGGGGCGGCGGCGAGCGCGGTGACGCTGCCGGAGACGGAAGTCGTCTCGCCCGTGCCGAGCTTCACCGCAGCCGACTCGTCGACCGTGACGGTCCCGAGCGCGGCGGAGAAGAACACGTCCAGGTAGTCGTACGCCGTCGAACCGGCCGGCACCGCGTAGCCGACAACCTCGATGGTGTACTTCCCGGCGGCCGGCTTCGCGATGGAGACGGCCTCCTCCGAGTCACCGTCGGCGGAGCTGCCGACCTCGGTGCCGGCCGCGTCGTAGACGGCCAGGTCGAGGTCGGCGGCCGCGTCGGAGACGTTGCCGATGGACACGTCCAGCGACGTGGCGCCCTCGGGGACCTCGACCGTGGTGGTCTGCGTGGCGCCCTGGGCGATCGTCGGACGCGCCGTCTTCGACGAGCCGAGCGGGCCGCCGGCCAGCTTGCCGTCGATCGCGGCGTAGTTGTTGGTCACCTTCCAGGAGGCGGCGGCCGGCGTGCCGACCTTGGCCTCGGGGACGGTCACGGTCTCCGGGTCGAAGGCCGCGCCGAGGACGGTGACGTCCAGCTTGTACGGGTTGTCGAGCAGCGGCGACGTACGGCGCGACTCGACCTCGATCTCCCAGACGCCGGGTTGCGGGTCGGCGTAGGCACGCACGTCCGGCTTGCAGCCGTTGCCGTCGAGGTAGTTGTTGTAGCAGTACGGGGTGCCGGTGCTGTCGGACGGGACGCCGTAGGGGTGGATGGCGATGAACCGGGTCTGGCTCTTGTCCTTCAGCCCGCCGATCGCGACCTGAAGCGCCTTCGCGCCCTCGGGGACGGTCACGAAGTACGACTTGGTGCTGTTGCGCTGCACCGAACCGGACGCCGAGTAGCTGTACTCGAGCGGCTCGGAGACGACGACGGTGTTGAGGACCTGCGTGTCGATGCCCTCGGTGCGCGGGTCGTCGACCTCCAGGATCGCGCTCTTGATGCCGGCCGAGGACGACTTGGCGGCGACCTGGACCGTGACCGGCTTGTTCAGACCGAGCTTGATCTCGTCGGAGCCGACGATCCGGAAGGTGCGCCCGGTGTTGTTCTCCAGGTGCAGCTCGTGCCGGATGGCCTTGTCCGCGCCGGACGTACGCGTGATGGTCACGTCGTACGTCTTCTTCTGCCCGGCCTTCAGGCCGCCCTCGCGGTCGTAGACGCCGGTGCCGAAGCCCGGTGTCTTCAGGAACTGGTCGATCGCGGTGTCGACCGGCGCCTTCACCGAGTACTCGTGGGCGGTGGCACCGTCACGGATGGCGTCCCAGGCGTCCGGGACGTTGATGAGGCCGACCCCCTCCTCGTACGCCTGCACACCCTTGATGTGGTCGGCGGTCGAGGTCAGCGCGGTGCGCAGCT
Organism: Streptomyces sp. M41; assembly: GCF_043673425.1. Lineage (NCBI taxonomy): Bacteria > Bacillati > Actinomycetota > Actinomycetes > Kitasatosporales > Streptomycetaceae > Streptomyces > Streptomyces sp. M41. The sequence continues at coordinate 28,861 of NZ_JBIMKE010000008.1, forward strand.
TCGCCGGGGTGAGGTCGATGCCCTTCTGCTTCGCGGCGCTCAGCAGCAGCGCGGACGCGCCTGCCGCCTGCGGGGCCGCCATCGAGGTGCCCTGGAGCATGCCGTAGCCGGCCGGGAGGGTGTAGCCCGCCTCGGCGACCGGGGCGCCGGGCAGCCAGGTCTGGATGGTGTTGATCGCGGCGCCCGGGGCGACCAGGGTCGGGGTGAAGCCGCCGTCCTCACGCGGGCCGCGCGAGGAGAACGGCATCATCGCGTACTTCTTCTCCACGGCCGAGCCGTAGTTGGCGGCCCAGGTCTCCTTGGAGACGGACGCGCCGACCGAGATGACCTTGCTGGACAGGGCGGGGTCGCCGATGGTGTTGGCGCCGGGGCCGGAGTTGCCGGCCGACAGCACCAGCTGGACGCCGTAGGTGTCGATCAGGCGGGTGTACAGCTCCGAGCGGGCGTTGTTGCCGTCGTTCAGCGCCGGGAGGCCGCCGATGGACATGTTGACGATGTCGACGCCGCGGTTGACGACGAGGTCGATCATGCCCTCGGTGAGCGCGACGTTGGTGCAGCCGCCGGTCCAGGTGCAGGCGCGGGCGGCGACGAGCTTGGCGCCGGGGGCCTGGCCGTTCATCTTCCCGCCGAACAGGCCGTTGGCGGCGGTGATGCCGGCGACGTGCGTGCCGTGCTCGGACTCGATGACGCCGATGTTGACGAAGTCGCGCTTCTGGCCGACCCAGTCGCCGCCCAGCGGGTCCATCGGCACGTCCTTGCGGATCTGCACGACGAACGGCTGGCGCTCGGCGACATCGGTGGCCGGGTCGTCGGTGCCGAAGTACCCGATCTGGTAGCCGTCCTTGTACGGCTTCATCGGGGTGTCGTCACCGAAGTCGAAGTTGTTGTTGAGGTCGACCCGGACCGTGCCGTTCGCGGCGTCGTACAGGACGCCCCAGGAGTCGGTCTTGTCGCCGTCGCGGTTGGCGTCGCCCGCCGCGTCACCGCCGGTGGTGTACGACTCCAGGAAGGTGCTCACCTGGTACGAGCCCGCGGGCGCCGCCCAAGTCCTGCCGCCGTAGGTGAAGGTGGGGCCGGAGACGGAGGTCACCATCGGGCGCCAGGTCCGGTCGTTGTCGACTATCGGGTCGGTGGCGGTGACCCAGTCGACGATCTTGCGTTCCCCGGTGGTGGTCTTCTGGAGCGCCGGGTGCCCGAGGTCCACACCGCTGTCGAGGATGCCGATGGTGATGCCGCGGCCGTCCGCCTTCGGGTTCTTCTTCACGAAGTCGACGGAGCCCGTCTCGAAGGACGGGTTGTACGGGTTCTCGGCCGGCGTCTTCTTGCCGGGGCCGGCGTACGACGTCTTGGCGGCCGTCGACTTCTTGGTGTCGACGGCCGGGTCGTCCAGGGGTATCTCCTCGCGCAGGTCGATGCCGTGCACCGAGGAGAGCTTCGTGGCGGCGGCGATGGCCGCGTCGGCCTTGCCGGTGGGGACGGTGGCCCGGACGTAGCCGAGCTTGTCGTAGGTGCGGCCCACAGAGCCGACCGCGTCCAGCTGGCCGGCGACCTTCTCGGTCTGGCCGGGCGCGGTCGCGATCATCATCGTGACGTTCTTGTCGCCGTCGGCCTTGGCCTCGGCGAGCAGGTCGGCGTCGTCCGAACCGAGCTTGTCGTGCGCGGATTTCACGCTCGGGTCCGCCGCCGCGGGCACCGGGTCCGCGGCGAGGGCCATGGGTATCGGCCCGGCCGCGGCGAGCGCGGCGACGAGACCGGCGGCCATGGCCGTGCGGACGGCCGCGCGTCTCGGGCCCGGCTTCGGATCGCGCTGGGTGTGGGTCATCGGCATCCCTTGTTGGTAAAGGAGCATGGGTCGTCCGGAATGCGATCCCGGACGACCGCACAGCTTTATGCAAGGGAAGGATGTTTGGGAAGAGTTGACCCAATCGAAATGGAGGGGTGGGGGAAACCCGCTGTGCAATCCGCACAAGAGGGTGAGAAACACGGACAAGTCGGCTGCAAGGGCAGATAATTCGCCTGCCCCCGCGAGTCCTGGCGACTAACGTCCCCATGTGCGGAAGAAGTTGAGGGTGGCGGCCTACGCCATTTGCGTATCTGACGGACACATCCTTCTCGCCCGGTCCCCGGCCCCCGGCGGTGGCTTCGAGTGGGTGCTCCCGGGCGGCGGCATGGAGCACGGCGAGGATCCCTACGACACGGTCGTGCGGGAGGTGGAGGAGGAGACCGGCTACCTCGTCGAACCGACCGGCCTGCTCGGCATCGACTCCTCCCACCGCGTCTTCCCGGACGACCCCGGCGGCAGCGTCGACCACCACGGCGTACGGCTCGTCTACGAGGCCCGGATCACCGGCGGCGAGCTGTGCAACGAAGTCGACGGCTCCACCGACATGGCGGCCTGGCACGCCCTGGACGAGGTGCTCGCCCTGAACCGCGTCTCCATGGTCGACAAGGGCCTGGCGCTGTGGCGCGAGCGGCCGGCCACGGGGCGGATCCAGGGCGCCGGCAGATAGCTTCACTACCCCGGAAGGTGAACGGGGAGTGACCGCGTCCCGGCCGTTCGAGGAGCGGCCGTGGACGCGGAAGGTAGTCCAAGATCCACGTACGGTGATCTGCGCTGCCCGTTGCGGTCCCGTTCATGCGCAGGTCATCCCCGGTGCCAACGATCCCCAGTGAGCGGGCCGTTCGCGGCAGCGAAAGCCCGCGACCACTGCCGACGCGTTCGCACTCGGGGAGATCGCGCATGTCGCGCATACGCTCTGTCGCCAGCTCCGCGCTGGGGGTCCACCGCCGCACCCTGCTCGCCGCCACCGGAGCGGTGGCCCTCTCCGCCGGCGTCGGCCACGCCCTGCGGCCCACCGACAGCCAGGCCGCCACGGCCACGGGTACGGCGCCCGCGGCAGGCACCGCGAACGCCGCCGCAGCCGCAGCGGACAACGCCGCCGCGGCCCCCCGCCGGCTTCCGGCCGCGCTCGCGCCCTACACCCGGGGCACGACCCTCGCGAACGTCGCCACCCCGACGGGCGGCTCCGGCTACCGGCGCCTCGGTGACGGCCCCGGCTGGCGGCGCATCGTCCGCGAGGACCTGGCCGCACCGAAGGCGGGCCGCGCGAACCGGCGCACGGCGCTCGCCGCCTTCGTCCAGCTCACCGATCTGCATGTGATCGACGCCCAGCACCCGCTCCGGCTCGAGTATCTGCGCGCGACGGACCAACACGCCTGGCGTCCGCAGGAGGCACTGACCGTGCCGGGCGCGGTGGCGCTCGTCGAGCGGATCAACGCGCTGCGCGGCGGCCCCGTCACCGGCGCCCCGCTGCACTTCGCCATGACCACCGGCGACAACACCGACAACAACGCCAAGTCCGAGCTGGAATGGTTCCTGACGGTGATGAGCGGCGGCCGGATCACCCCGAACACCGGTGACCCGCGGCACTACGAGGGCGTCCAGAACAGCGGACTCAAGCTCTACTGGCAGGCCGACGACAGCGTCCGCGACGCCGACAAACAGCTCGGCTTCCCGCACATCGAGGGCTACCTCGCCGCCGCGATCCGCGAACTGCGCAGCCCCGGTCTGAACATCCCCTGGTACTCGACGGTCGGCAACCACGACACGATGCCGCTCGGCACCTATGCCTCGCACGGCGACTCCTATCTGACCGACCTGGCCGTCGGCGGCAAGAAACTGATGACCGCGTCGGCGTCGGACGCCAAGAAGCTCCAGGACTCCCTGAAACAGGACAAGGACCCGCGAGGCACGGTCTTCAAGGACTTCCTCAAGGCCCACGCCCGCTCGATGCGCTCGGTCACCCCGGACGAGAGCCGGGCGCCGTTCACGCCCGGGGACTATCTGCGGGCCCACCTGGACCCGGCCTTCCGCGGCCACGGCCCCGTCGGACACGGCTACTCCACGGCCAACCTCGCCGCCGGCACCCAGTACTACAGCTTCCGCATCGCCGACGACGTCATCGGCATCAGCCTCGACACCACCGACCCGGGCGGGCACTACGAAGGGTCCCTCGGGGCGGCGCAGTTCGGTTGGCTGGAGCGGACGCTGCGCGACAACAAGGACTCGTACGCGATCGTCTTCAGCCATCACACCAGCAAGACGATGCGCAACCTCCGCCGTGACCCGGCCCGGCCGAACGAGCGGCGCGTCGGCGGCGCCGAGGTCCTCTCGCTGCTCGGCAACCACCGCAACGTCCTCGCCTGGGTGAACGGCCACATCCACAAGAACGTCATCACGGCGCACTCCGGCGCCGGCGGCTCCTTCTGGGAGATCTCCACCGCCTCCCACGTCGACTTCCCCCAGCTCGCCCGGATCATCGAGGTGGTGGACAACAAGGACGGCACGCTCTCCCTGTTCACCACCCTGATCGAGTCCTCGGCCCCGCACCGCACGAGCTTCACCGACCACTCCCAGACGGGCCTGGCCGCCCTCTACCGCGAGCTCTCCCTCAACGCCCCCGGAGCCCGCACCACGCTGGCGGGCGACCGACGGGACCGCAACACGGAACTCGTGCTGAAGAAGGGCTGACCTTCCCCACCCGACCCGCGGACCGGACGCACGGCGTCTGGCCGAAACTCGCTCAACTGCTATATCCCTGTTCAACCTTCGTCGCATCCGCACCGTCTCTCCCCCCGACCACGCTCGACGCGAGCGGACAGAACGGGGAGAGAATCATGAGCGTACGTACCCAACGCACGGCCCTGGTGGCGGCGACGGCGGTCGCGCTGTCCGTGGCCCTCGCCGCGCCCGCGCTGGCGGCGGCGCCCGCCGGGGCCGGCCATGACGCGACCCGCAAGGCCATGGCGGCGGCGGTCGAGGCCGGCGCCCCCGGGGTGACGGCGACCGCGAAGGACCGGCACGGCACCTGGTCGGCGACGGCGGGGGTCGGCGATCTGAAATCGGGCAAGCCGCGTTCGGCGGACGACCGTTACCGCGTCGGGAGCATCACCAAGACCTTCGTCGCCACCGTGCTGCTCCAGCTGGAGGCGGAGGGCGAGCTGTCCCTGGACGACACCGTGGAGGACTGGCTGCCGGGTGTGGTCGAGGGCAACGGCCACGACGGCGGCCGTATCACCCTGCGCCAGCTCCTCAACCACACCAGCGGCATCTACAACTACACGGCGGACGCCGACTTCGGGCGCACGTACTTCCTGAAGGACGGCTTCTTCGAGCACCGCTACGACACCAAGAAGCCCGCGGAGCTGGTCGCGCTCGCCATGACCCACAAGCCGGACTTCGAGCCGGGGACGTCCTGGAACTACTCCAACACCAACTACATCGTGGCCGGCATGGTCATCGAGAAGGCCACGGGCCGCTCCTACGGCACCGAGATCCGTGAGCGCATCATCGAGCCGCTGCACCTGACGGCCACCTCCGTCCCCGGCACCAGGGTGACGGTGCCGCGGCCCAGCAGCCGCGCCTACTCAAAGCTGGCCGAGACGGCGGAAGGGCCGACGTACGACGTCACGAGGATCAATCCGTCGATCGCCTGGTCGGCCGGCGAGATGATCTCCGACTCGAAGGATCTCAACCGCTTCTACACGGCCCTCCTGCGCGGCCGGCTCCTCCCGCGCGAGCAGCTGAACGAGATGACCACCACGGTCCCCTTGAACGAGACCAGCGGCTACGGCCTCGGCCTGATGAAGACCGAGCTGAGCTGCGGGACCACCGTCTGGGGCCACGGCGGTGGCATCCACGGCTCGATATCCGAGGCGCTCACCACGAAGGACGGCCGCCACTCCCTCGCCTTCAACCTCAACGGCGACTGGGCGGGCGACACCGCCGCGGTGGTCGAGGCCGAGTTCTGCGGGAAGGCGACGTCGACCGGGCGGAGCGGGCCGTCCGGGCCGGACCTCAGCTGACGGCACGAGGAGGGGCCGCCCGGTGCCGGGCCGTGTCCGACCCAGGGCCCGGACGGCCCCTCCTCTCCCCTCCTGATGCTGCGCCTCGCGGTCGTCACTACCGCGGCAGCACCACGACATACGCGGCCGGATCCCGGTCCGCCGCCGCCATCAGGGCGGTACGCACCACCGCGGCCTGCTGCTCCACCGAGTCCCGCAGCTTCCTCGGGGTGATGTACACGACCGTGATGCCGAGCCGCTCCAGATGCTCCCGCTTACGGACGTACTCGGACCAGAGCGCGTCCTCGTCCTGACGCGGAGCCCGGGTGTCCAGCTCCACCGCCACCGCCTGGTCGGGCCAGTAGGCGTCCAGGCCGCCGAGGTGGGGGCCGCCGGGCAGGCGGAGGTCGACGTTCCAGACGGGGTCGGGCAGGCCGTGCTCGCGGACCATCTCGTACAGCCGGTCCTCGGCGATGGCGCGGCCCTCGGCGAGCAGGGAGTCCACCGCGTCCACCACATGCGGGCGGGCCAGCAGCTTCGCCTGGTTCAACTCCCGTACGACGGCGGCCGGTTCGCAGTGGCCGCCCCGCACGGCCTCGGTCAGCAGGCGGCGTACGGCGCCCGCGTCCGTCAGTTCGGCGACGGCGTCGGCCAGGGCGCGCGGGACCGGCACCACCGGGAGGCCCGTCACCTGCTGGGGCGTGGGGAGCGCCGCGGTGCGCAGGATGCGGACGCAGCCCGTGGAGCGCAGCCGGCGCATACGGGGGACCAGGACGTCGATCGTGTCCAGCGCGGTCAGCGGGGGAGTGGCCGAGAAGCCGTGCAGGGTCAGCGCCGCGAGGCCCGTGATCACCGCCTCGGCGTAGCCGGGAGCGGCGTGCGGCTCGCCCGCGTTCGGCTGGGCCGGTACCCCGGTCGTGCGGTCCCGCGCCGCGTACATGAGCACCGCGTGCAGGCGCTCCTCGCTGGTCGGCGGGCCGGGGTGGAGCAGGAAGACGCCGGGGAGGATCTGCTGCCAGGGGCCGCCGGGGCGGCACTGCTCGCTCATCTCGGCGGGCGCGACGCCGTGCGACTTCAGCTGAGCGGTGGTCATGACGCGGCGGCGGACTTCGGACAGGTGACGCAGGGGGCGGGGGGACAGCGGGGAGAGCGGGGTGTTGTGGTTCATGACCCGGAGGTTCCCGCTCCTGATCCGGCCTTTAACCGCTGTTACACGCCCGTCGACTAATACGGACAACCTGGCACTAAAGGACGGGTGTTCGGATGCCGAGTAGGCATGGAAAACCCCTGGTCCGATCGGGTGGGACCAGGGGTTACGGCTGCTATTGCCTGAATTCCGTAACGGTCACGCAGGGCCTAGACCGTTGGCCAAAGGTATTAGTCCGTTGACGCCGCCGCGTCGCACGCCTGACCCCGCAGCCCCCGCGCCAGATCGTCCCGCGCCTCCAGCACCAGCCGCCGCAGCGCCGGGGCCGCCTCCTCGTGCGCCGCGAGCCAGGCGTCCGTCGCGTCCAGCGTGGCCTGCGACTGCTGGAGCCCCGGGAACAGGCCCCGGACCACGTCCATGCCGATCTGGATCGACCGCTCCTGCCACACCCGCTCGATCGCCGCGAAGTACTTCTCGGTGTACGGCGCGAGCAGCTCCCGCTGCGAGGACTGGGTGAAGCCCGCGATGGTCGCCTCCACCAGGGCGTTGGACAGCGCGTCCGACTCCACGACCTGCGCCCACGCCTGCGCCTTCACCGCCTGCGACGGCCGGGCGGCGAGAGCGCGCACCTGGTGGCGCTTGCCGGAAGCGGTGTCGTCCCGGGCCAGTTCGGCCGCCAGCATCGCCTCGTCGGCGACGCCGTGCGCGGCCAGCGGCTCCAGGAACGTCCAGCGCAGCTCCTGGTCGACGGCCAGCCCCTCGACCTTCTCCGTGCCCTCCAGCAGGCCCCGCAGCAGCGAGAAGTCCTGCTCGCCGGAGGCCGTCGACGCGAAGAACCGCGCCCAGGCCAGCTGCTGCTCGCTGCCCGGCTCGGCGGCCCGCAGTTCCCGCAACGCGCCCTCGGCGAGCAGTCGTTCGCCCGTCGGCCGCCAAGCGGGGTCCGTGTAGTGGACCAGGGAGGAGTTCGCCCACGCGTGCAGCATCTGCAGGACGCCGATGTCCGACTCGCGGCCCGCGAACCGCAGCACCAGATCCACGAAGTCCCGCGCCGGCAGCAGCGCGTCCCGTGTCATGTTCCACAGCGCCGACCAGCACAGCGCACGGGCCAGCGGGTCGGTCATGGTACCGAGGGCGGAGCGCAGCGTCGCCAGCGACGTCGCGTCGAAGCGCGTCTTGCAGAACGTCAGGTCGTCGTCGTTGACCAGCACCAGCTCCGGAGCGTCCGCGCCCGCCAGCTCCGTCACGATCGTGCGCGGCCCGTCGACGTCCGCCTCGGCGCGCGCGTACCGCTCCAGCGCCCCGTCCGCGCCCCGCCGGTACAGGCCCGCGGCGACCCGGTGCGGACGCAGCTCGGGGTGCGACTCGGCCGCCTCCTGCACCACTGCCAGCTCGTCGATACGGCCCTCGGCGTCCAGCAGCACCTGCGGGGTCAGCGAGTTCACGCCCGCCGTCTGGAGCCAGGACCGCGCCCAGGTGCCCATGTCCCGGCCACTGGTCTCCTCCAGCACCGACAGCAGATCGCCGAGGCGGGTGTTGCCGTACGCGTGCCGCTTGAAGTAGCGCCGCGCGCCCTCCAGGAACGCGTCCTGGCCGACGTAGGCCACCAGCTGCTTCAGGACGGAGGCGCCCTTGGCGTAGGTGATGCCGTCGAAGTTGAGCTTGGCGTCCTGGAGGTCGTGGATGTCGGCCGTGATCGGATGCGTGGAGGGCAGCTGGTCGGCCCGGTACGCCCACGCCTTGCGGCGGTTGGCGAAGGTGATCCAGCCGTTCTTGAAGCGGGTCGCGCCGACCAGTGAGAACGCGCCCATGAAGTCCGCGAAGGACTCCTTCAGCCACAGGTCGTCCCACCACTCCATGGTGACCAGGTCGCCGAACCACATGTGCGCCATCTCGTGCAGCACCACGTTGGCCCGGCCCTCGTACGCCGCCCGCGTCACCTTCCCGCGGAAGATGAACTCCTCGCGGAACGTCACCAGCCCCGGGTTCTCCATCGCGCCGAGGTTGTACTCGGGCACGAACGCCTGGTCGTACTTGCCGAAGGGGTACGGGTAGTCGAAGTGGTCGTGGAAGAAGTCCAGGCCCTGCTTGGTGACCAGGAAGACGTCGTCGGCGTCGAAGTACGGCGCGAGGCCCTTGCGGCACATCGCGCCGAGCGGGATCTCCAGCGTTGTGCCGTCGGCGAAGGTGCGGGCGTAGGAGTCCGTGACGTAGTGGTAGGGGCCCGCCACGACACAGGTGATGTACGTCGAGATCGGCTTGGTCTCCGCGAACTTCCAGACCCCGTCGACGAGTTCACCCGTGCCGTTGCTCCACACCGTCCACTCCTCGGGCGCCCGCACCTCGAAGCGGAAGGGGGCCTTGAGGTCCGGCTGCTCGAAGTTGGCGAAGACCCGACGGGAGTCGGCCGGTTCGTACTGGGTGTACAGGTACACCTCGCCGTCCTCGGGGTCGACGAAGCGGTGCAGACCCTCGCCGGTACGGGAGTAGGCGCACTGGGCGTCGACCACCAGCTCGTTGTCGGCGGCCAGGTCCTCCAGGGTGATCCGCGAGCCGTCGAAGACCTCGCTGGGGTCCAGGTCCTTGCCGTTGAGGGAGACGGCCGTCACGCTCGGCGCGATCAGATCGACGAAGCTGCCGGCGCCGGGTTCGGCGCAGCGGAAGCGGATCGTGGTGACCGAGCGGAAGGTGCGCGGGGCCTTGCTCTCGGGGTCCCGGTCGCCGACGGCGGACCGTACGTCGAGGGACACGTCGTACCCGTCGACGGACAGCAGGGCGGCCCGCTCCCGGGCCTCGTCGCGGGACAGATTCTCACCGGGCACGGGGGCGCTCCCTCGGGTGGTGTTCAGTATGCGGACGGACGGTTTCTGATCCTGCCATGTGCCCTGTCCGTCCGGCACCAGGGAATGACAGGGCGGGCGGCGGCGTTCCCCAGGCGTTGCGCGGACACACGCCTGCCTCATGAGGAGAGACATGTCGGAGAAGACCCCCGTCGACTTCTGGTTCGACCCGCTGTGCCCCTGGGCCTGGATGACCTCCCGCTGGGTGCTGGAGGTGGAGAAGGTCCGCGACATCGAGGTCCGCTGGCACATCATGAGCCTGGCCGTGCTGAATGAGGACAAACTGGACGAACTTCCCGCGGACTATCGCGAGATGCTCGCCAAGCAGGCGTGGAAGCCGGTGCGCGTGGTGACCGCCGCCTGGCAGAAGCACGGCGACGACGTCCTCGGACCCCTCTACACCGCACTCGGCACCCGCTTCCACAACAACGGCGAGGGCCCGACCGTCGAGGCGATCGCCGGCGCGCTCGCCGATGTGGGCCTGCCCGCCGACCTGATCGACTACGCCGACCAGGAGGACTTCGAGTTCGACGCCGAGCTGCGCGCCTCCCACAAGGAGGGCATCGAGAAGGTCGGCCAGGAGGTCGGCACCCCGGTCATCGCCGTGCCCGGCGCCGACGGCGAGCAGATCGCCTTCTTCGGCCCGGTCGTCACCCCGGCCCCCAAGGGCGAGGACGCCGCCAAGCTCTGGGACGGCACCCTCGCCGTGGCCTCCGTGCCGGGCTTCTACGAGATCAAGCGCACCCGCACGAAGGGGCCGGACTTCAGCAACCTCTAAGGGGTCGTTTTCTCCTGAGTCAACAGGCCGCTGCCCCCCGTCGGGGTTTGCTGCGTCGAGTCATTGCCTTGACGAGGTCGGTCCTGGCGACGTGGAGGGCGAGGCCGTTCTCGCCGTTCACGGCGGGCTTTGCGTACCAGGGCAGGGCGCGGCGGCGCCACTTCGCGGCAGTGAGGTTGCTGGGGAGCGCCGGGAGAGGTAGTGCCCAGTCGCCGAGCCGTAGTGCGCCATGCCAGATGCCGGCGGGGAGTTCAGTGACGGGAACGCGTACGACGAAGGAGCCGTCGGTGGTCGAGGCGACGAAGGAGGTGCTGTCTCCCCGGTCGTTGCTGACGGCTACCGCGAGAGCGCCCTCGGGGTGGCCGGCGAGGGTGCAGCGGCCGGTGAGCTCCAGCTCGGTGGGGGCGTCGGCGGCCCATCGGACGGTGTCGTCCAGGCTGAGGTGGGGCAGTACGGGGTGCTTTTGCTCGCCGAGGTCGAGCGTGAAGTTGCCGTGTGGGTGGGTGGTGTAGAGGGTGGCGGCCCGTGGCCCCTCGGTTGTGTTCACGACGTGTGTGGCGGCTTTGCCCGACACGGTGGTGGCCCGCTTGCTGCCGACGCGGACTTCCCGGGTGATGCCTCGGGCGCCGATGGCGAGGGAGATGTCCCACAGCCCGTCTTGGAGAGGACCGCCGTCGGCGGCCGTGGTGATGTCGACGGTTGCCTCGAAGCCGGCCTTCTCGTAGGCGTAGTGTCCGCTGTCCTCATCGGCGCCGAGTCGGGGCGTCGCGGTGTGTGTGACCGGCAGCCGGAACTCCTCCTTGGAGTCGCGTTCGCGCAGGACGAGTTCTGTGGTGACGTCCTCGGTGGCGACGCGGTGGAGGTAGCCGTGTCCGGCGAGGTGCAGCGTGGTGCCGTGTAGTTCGGCACGGTCGATTCGGTGGCGTACGCCGAGTTGAGCTGTGATGTCGTAGCAGGTGTCGGGGATGGCGCGGTCGGGGTCGCGAAGGAAGGGGTAGCGGGCGAGGGCGCGGCCGCGGTCGATGAGGACCGGGGTGGACACGGAGCTCCGGGCGAGTTCTCGCTCGAACCGTGCGAGTGCGAGGAGTTCGTCGAGCATCCGGTGCCGTACGAGGTGCAGCCGCAGGCGGGCCATCGCCGAGAGCCGGTCGTTGAGGCCCTCGTGCCAGAGCGGGGTGATGGTGTCGGCGAGGCGGGCGAGGGCCTTTTCCTGCTGGGGGCGGGGCTCGTGCACCAGGTGGTCGAGGAGTTGCTGCACCTCGACGGTGAGGTGTCGTTGTGCCAGGTGGTCGCGTCCCGGGCCGGGTGGCACGTTTTCCATGATCATGTCGACCACGCGCGGCAGGAAGGTCAGCCGGGTCTCGGTTCCGCCCGGGCGCAGGGTGATGTTGCCCTCGTCCTCCCGCTGTACCCAGTACAGGCAGTCGTAGGAGGCCAGTACCGAGATGCCTGCCGCGTGGAGGTAGGCGGGTCCGACGAACAGCTGGTCCTCGCCGATGGACAGGTCCACGGGGAAGCGCAGGGCGTGACGCTCCAGCAGTTCCCGGCGGAAGAGCTTCATGGGGTTGAGTGTCCAGTAGACGCGGGAGGAGAACACGTCGGTCTTCGGCTGGTCACGGCGGAACATCGAGGCCGGGGCCTCGCGTCCGCCGACGCCTACCATCTTGCCCAGCACGACGTCGGTGCCGTTCTTCTCGGCCATGGCCACCATGCGTTCGAGGGCTTCCGGGCCCAGGTAGTCATCGGCGTCCAGGAAGAACACGAAGCGTCCGCGTGCGTGGTCGAGTCCGGCATTACGAGGTGCCGAGGGGCCGCCGGAGTTCGGCTGCTCAAAAATGGTGATCAACCCTGGGTACACGCCCGCCAAGCGGTGAAGTTCCCTGGCTGTCTCGTCGGTTGACCCGTCGTCGACGACGATGATCTCCAGCTCATCCTGCCCGATGGTCTGCTCGGCGACGGATGTGATGCAACGCGTCAGATAAGGCATCGCATTGTATGCGGCGACAATTACGGAAACGGCCGGGATAGCCATCGTCACGCTCTCCAAGAAATAACGGGCGCGCCCCGTATTCTGGATGGCTCTTTAATTGGCCGATCGAATGCTGTTGGGCGTCGATTGCGAGGGAAGGTGCCATAAAGGAGTGTGAAGATATCATGACCTTCCTGTGCCCGCTCAATGACCACTTGATGAAGGATCAGTTTGAGCCAGGTCGGATCTGCTGATACGAGCGACGCCACGCCGCAGGTCGGGCAAGTGGCGTTGCCGTGGGGCCAGTTCGGGGCGGTGTATGTCGAGCCGATCCCATGCATGCCCTATGGGTGAAATGGGCATGCGCTGTGATCTTTGTCATATTCGCAAGTGACGGGATGTGTATTGCGTGTGCGCTTTGCGTAAAGGGATGATCGCTTGACCTTCTTAGCTTCTCTTTATGTACGAGGTGTCCGTGTCAAGGGTGGGGAAAGGCTGGCGGCTTGGTGCTGCCACTGTTCTGGCGGGGGCACTGCTGACATGGGAGGGCACCGTCGGCGGTACACCCGCCACAGCTGCCGTTGCGTGCCCGTCGGGTATCGATTCGGACTTCAACGGCGACGGCGTCAGGGATACGGCGATCGCCGACCCTGAGGCGAGTGTCGACGGCGTGCAGAAGGCGGGGGTGGTGCATGTCGTCTACGGCGGCGGCAAGGGCACCCTCACGCTCTCGCAGGCCACGGACGGGGTACCGGGCGTGCCCGAGGCCGGCGACCACTACAGCCACGCGCTGGCCGTATACGACGCCGACCTCGACGGCTGCAGCGACCTGGTGGTCGGCTCCCCGTACGAGGACATCGGCGCCGCGTCCGACGCCGGAGGCGTGCAGGTGATCTACGGTTCCACGAACGGGCTGAACGCCGGCGGCCGGGCCGTGAAGGAGATCTACCAGGGCAGCGACAAGCCGCTGGGCGGCACCGCCGAATCCGACGACTGGGTCGGCTTCGCAGTCGCGGCAGGCAAGACGTCCGGTGGCACGCCGTACCTGCTGATCGGCGCCCCCGGTGAGTCGATCGGCACTGTCGAGGACGCGGGCTCCTTCTACTACGTGAGCGGCACCGCACAGACGGTCGTCGGCATCAACCAGGACACCGAAACCGGCGGTGCCGTAGCCGGCATTGCGGAGCGGGACGACCGCTTCGGCAGCGCGCTCGCCGCGAGCCCGACGCACTTCGCGGTCGGCACACCCGGCGAGGCGCTGGGTACCGCGACCTTCGCCGGCGGCGTGGCCTGGTTCAGCCACACGCTGATCGCCGGCTACCCGAAGCCGCTCGGCGGACTCGGGCAGGACCAGGACGCGATCGACGGGGACGCGGAGGTCGGCGACCAGTTCGGCACGGCACTCGCCATGGTCCCCTACCGGCCCTCCGGAGCAACTTCCACCACCGAGTCGCTGCTCGCGGTCGGTGTTCCCGGCGAGGACGGCAAGACGACCGTCGACGCGGGCGCCGTCCAGGTCTTCCGGCTCACGGCCGGGGGCACCTTCAGTGAGACTGCTTGGATCAGTCAGAACACCGCGGACGTGGACGGCGAGGGTGAGGCCGGCGACCTGTTCGGCAAGCGCCTCGCAGCCGCCAACACCTCCCCGAACACGACCTCCACGGCCACGACCACCAGGCTCGCGATCGGCGTGCCCGGCGAGGAAACGACCGAGGAGTTCCCGGACGAGGGCGGCGTCCACATCGTCCCGCTGGTCGGCGCGCCCGGCGCCTCCGACGTCTCGATCGACCCCGCATTCGGGGTACCGTCCGCACCGGCGCCGCGCATGCTCACCGGCCTCGCCCTGAGCGGCACTTCCTCGCTGCTGTACGTGGGTGTGCCCTACGGCCCGGCCGAAGGGCGGGCGGTCTACGGCTTCCCTTGGAACGTGGCTTCCGGCGGTGCGCCGACGCAGACCTTCAAGCCCGGAGAGGGCGACATTCCGGCCGGCGGCGTCGCCTTCGGCACCACCACCCGCTGACAACGTCACAGTGCTCGTGGCCTCCCGTGCCCGACGACCGCGAGGACATGCGACCCGATGAGGGCGACAGTCCTCGCGGGGGCGATGCCTGAGCACTGCCGACCTCGCTGGCGACCCGTCAAGTGCCTGGCATGGCCCTGCCGGAGCGAGCGTTTCGGGGAGCCGGACCCTCTGAGACAGACGTGAACCAACTGGAGAGCAGAACCGTGTCCGCAGACAGACACAGACCGATACGCCGAGGCGTGGTGTTTCGTGCCGCCGTGGCGGCGGCCGTCACCGGCGCGGTGGTGGCCGGCGTGACGGTCCTCCCGGGCGAGGGAGACCAGCCGTCGCAGCCCCAGACGCCGGTGGCCGCCGACCAGCCGATGCAGACCGAGCAGCAGGCCCTCGCCGTCGCCCAAGAAAGCGGCAAGAAAACCGAGGTCGTCGGGCTGCGCACCGAGCGCAGGGAGATCTTCGCCGAGCCTGACGGCTCCTTCACGGCTCGCGAGTACACCGAGCCCGTCCGCACGGTCCGCAACGGCAAGTGGGTCGACGTCGACGCGACGCTGGTGGAGCGGGCTGACGGCAGTTGGGGGCCGAAGGCCGCCACCGTCGACCTGAGCTTCTCCGCCGGGAAGGCATCCGAGCCGTTCGTCACGATGCATCGGGCAGGCCGCGAGTTCGCCCTGACCTGGCCGTACGGCAAGCTGCCTACGCCGCAGGTCAAGGGCGACACCGCCACCTACGTCGACGCCCTGCCCGGTGTGGACCTCACCGTCCGAGCAGAGGCCGACGGGTTCGGGCATCTGCTGGTCGTCAAGTCGCCCGAGGCGGCGGCCGACCCGCGGCTGGACAGGATCGACCTGGGCCTGACCACCAAGGGCCTGAAGGTCGCCGAGGACACCGCCGGCGCCATCGTGGCCGAGGACGCCGCCGTCGGCGGCACCGTCTTCCAGGCGGGCGAACCCGCGATGTGGGACTCGGCTGCCGTGGCCGAGGCCGCAGCCCGCACGCAGGGCCCCAAGGCCGTATCCAAGGCTCTGAGTTCCGCCGTGGCCGGTGCGGACGAAAGCACAACGCCCGGCCCGCAGGCTGAGACAGCCCCCGAGCCCGCGCTCGAAGGCCCGGGCGGCGGTGGACGAGTCGCCCCGCTCGGTGTCGAGGTCGGCAAGGACAAGATGAGCCTGCTCCCCGACCAGCGGCTCCTCAACGGCGAGGACACCGTCTTCCCGGTTGTCATCGACCCGATCCAGCGCACCACCTCGCGCACGTCCTGGACCGGCATCATGTCCGGGATGCCCAGCGAACAGGACTGGAAGTATTCGGGCAGCGCGGGCGTAGGCAAGTGCCCTACCGACTACAACCCGGTCTCCTGCAACGGCGTCGGCGTGCGCCGCACGATGTTCACGATGCCGCTCTCCTACTACAAGGGGAAGCAGATCATCGGAGCGACCTTCTCCGCCCGGGTGGAGCACATCTACAGCGCCACCCCGACCGCCGAGCCCATCCGGCTTTACCGGGTCGGCGGCAAGGACTACTCGCTCACTTCGTCCAGCAACTGGTCCAACACCTCCGGCGACTGGGTGAACCACCTGCAGACCGTTGACAAGGCGATCTCCCCGACCTCCTGCTCCAGTCAGGCCAACCTGCACTTCGAGAGTGGTAAGAGCGGCGAGCTGACCAACGAGATCAAGACGGCAGCCGCGGGCGGCTGGAACGCGATGACGCTGGGCCTGCGCGCCGCCGACGAGTCCCGGTTCGCCGAGTGGAAGCGGATCTGCGGCAACGCGTACCTGTCGATCAAGTACAACACCCTGCCGCGGCAGATCAAGACGTCGGACATGTACACCGACCCCGGTGGCCTGTGCCGTTGGGGTTCGACCCGCGCATACGTCGACAAGCCGCCGAAGCTGCAGGCCATCGCCAGCGACCCCGACCACGGCAATGGCCAGACCGACAAGGTCAAGGTCCAGTTCAAGGTCGAGTGGACCGAGAACGGCACAGCCAAGTCCTACACGTACCTGACCAAGGAATGGCTGTCGCCGACTTCCGGCACCAAGTTCGAGCACACCGTCAGGTCGACGATCCCGCAGAACACCGTCATCTACTGGAGCGCCCGGGCCACCGACGGCGACGACTCGTACGGACCCTGGAGCTCGGAGGGCAACACCGCCCAGCGCTGTGAGTTCACCTACGACGGGAGCTGGCCGGGCAAGCCGCTGGTGAACTCCCCGCAGTACCCGCCGGGGACCGAGTACCACGACGGAGTGGGCACCTACGGCACCTTCACCTTCTCGCCCAACCCGAACGACACCATCCCGGACACCGATGTCGTCAAGTACCGGTACTCCTTCGACGGTGCCGCGCTGAAGGACCTCCCCCCGGCCACGCCGGGCGGCTCGGTCTCCGTTGACTGGATGCCGACCCGGCCGGGACGGCACGTGCTCGAGGTGATCGCCGTCGACAAGGCCAACCACGCGAGCAGCACCCCGTATCACTTCCTGGTCAGCGAGGGTAAGCCCGTTGTCGCCCAGTGGAGTCTCGCCGATGATGTTGGCAACACCGAGGCGCACGACGAGAGCGGGGAGTTCTCGGCCACGGCCGGCACGGCCGTCACCTTCGGCGTGGACGGCCCCGGCGGCAAGATCGACAAGGCGGCCCGCCTCGACGGCAGCGCCGATGCCTGGCTGGACACCAGCCAGACGGTGCTGGACACCTCCAAGAGTTTCAGCGTGAGCGCCTGGGTGCGGCCCACCGCCCTGGACCGGAACATGACGGTGATCAGCCAGAACGGCACCGGCGAGCCCGGCTTCACCCTGGGCTACGACGCTGGGGCGCAGGCCTGGAAGTTC
Source organism: Streptomyces sp. M41 (assembly GCF_043673425.1). NCBI lineage: Bacteria > Bacillati > Actinomycetota > Actinomycetes > Kitasatosporales > Streptomycetaceae > Streptomyces > Streptomyces sp. M41. The sequence goes on from NZ_JBIMKE010000008.1 coordinate 46,290, forward strand.
GCCGTCCCGGTCAACGACGTCGACTCGCTCGGAGAGTGGAAGGCCGTCTCCTCCGGAATATCCGTGGTCAAAAACCAGTGGGTGCTGCTGACGGGTGTGTACGACGCCCAGCGAAGCGGCGGCCCCCAGCTCCAGCTCTACGTCAACAAGGACCTCAAGGCCTCGGCCGGCCGGCGCTCGACCTGGAAGTCGTACGGTCCACTGCAGATCGGTCGTGCGACGGCCAAGAGCGGCTATCGCGACCACTTCGTCGGCGACCTCGCCGAGGTCCGTGTGTTCGACCGGGTTCTGCCTGGGGCCCAGGTCGCCGAGTTGATGACGATCAAGCCGGTGCGTAAGGGCTATTGGCAGCTCGACGCTGCCGCCGGCGGTGCCTCCGCCGAGACCGGCGGCGGTCAGGCGCTGACTCTCGTGGGCAACGCCTCCATCTACCGCCCCGATCCGGACGACCTGTTTGCCACCGCCCCCCTGGTCGGCGACGGCAACCTGGTGCTGGACGGGGAGGGGGACTATGCGTCGACCGCGACCGCCCCGGTGACCGGCAGCGGCAGCTTCACGATCTCTGCCCGCGCCCTGCTCACCTCGCTGGACCCGGTCAAGTCGCAGACGGTGCTGTCCCTGCCGGGTGCCAACGCCAACCGTGTCCAGGTCCGTTACCAGGCTGCCACCCGGCAGTGGGAGCTGGCGGTGGCGAAGTCGGACTCGGCGACCGCCGAAGTCGTCACCTTCACCGACGATCAGGAACGGCCCGACACCGTCGGCTCCGGTCAGCACCTGGCGGTCGTCTACGACGCCTTCGCCAATTCGATCCGGCTGTATGTCGAGGGCCAGCTCGCGGCCGGCGCCTACGGCAAGGACGACACCCTGTGGCCCGCCACTGGCAGTCTGCAGGTGGGCCGTTCGCTGCGCGGGCCAAGCGAGTACTTCGCCGGGGCCCTGGACGAGGTCCGCGTCTACAGCGGTGCCGCCGACAGAGTCGCGGTGCAGCAGATGGCCGAACTGACGGCCGTGCCCGACATGTGACAGGCCGTCACTTTCTGCGGTGTGCCGGGTCCTCGGGGGCCCGGCACACCCGTCCCATGCCGCTTCCCCCTCCAATCCATGACGTTCTCCTCCGAAAGGGGATCCGACCGCATGTTTCGTGGCCGCTCACTGAGCCGCCGCATGCCGAGACAGACGGTCGTCGCGACAGTGCTGGGGCTTTCCCTGGCGCTGTCCGCGTCGACCGTCCAGGCAGTGGCGCTCGACGAGAACGCCCGGGGCCGCACCAGCCGCCCCGGCGTCCAGGATGACGGCGATCCCGCCAAGGGGCGCGACGCCAAATCCAAGTCCCGGCCCTCGGACCCGGCCCGCAAGGCCGCGGTCAAGGGCCTCGACAGGGCAGTATGGCCCAAGCGGGGCGGCGCCGAGGTGAAGCTGGGGGCCACCGCGGAAGCGGGCGGCCTGCCGCTGAAGGTGGTCAAGCCCAAGAGTGCCAAGGCGGCCAAGGCGGCACCGAGCGAGGTGCAGGTCGACGTCCTCGATCCGGCCCGCGCCGCGAAGCTCGGTGCCGGCGTCCTCCTCGGGGTCGAGCGGTCCGACGGCGGCGACAAGGCCGCCAAGGTCCGCCTGAGCGTCGACTACTCCGACTTCGCCGAGGGCTTCGGCGGTTCGTACGCCTCCCGGCTGCGCCTGGTGCAGTTGCCCGCATGCGCCGCGTATGCCGCGCCCGGCAGCAAGGACTGCCGGCAGCAGCCCAAGGTGCTGCCCACCGTGAACGACGTCCGCGCCGGTACGGTCTCCGCGGACGTGACGGCCGCCCCGGCCGCGGCTGAGGGCGTTTCCACGATGGCGGGCACGACGGCGTCCCTGCTGGCGGTGGCGGCAGGCCCGTCCAGCGCGCAGGGCACCTACAAGGCGACGGCCCTGTCCCCGTCGGCCGGCTGGAACGTCGCCACCTCCTCCGGCGCGTTCAACTGGAACTACCCGCTGCGCTCCGTCCCGACTCCGGGCGGCCAGGTCCCCACTGTGGGCCTCGGCTACTCCTCCCAGTCCGCGGACGGCCGCACCTCGGCCACCAACAACCAGGGCTCCTGGATCGGTGAGGGCTTCTCCTACGACCCCGGCTACATCGAGCGTCGCTACAAGCCCTGCTCCGATGACGGTCACACCAACTCCGGCGAGCAGTGCTGGGCGTTCGACAACGCGACCGTCATGCTCAACGGCAGCGCCGGCGAGCTGGTCAAGGACGACACCACCGGCAAGTGGCACCTGTCCTCCGACGACGGCAGCAAGGTCGAGAAGCTGACCGGCGCCACCAACGGCGACAACGACGGCGAGTACTGGCGCATCACCACCTCGGACGGCACCGAGTACTACTTCGGCCAGAACCGCCTGCCGGGCTGGGCCACGGGCAACGAGGAGACCAACTCGGTCTTCACCGCCCCGGTTTTCGGCGACGACTCCGGTGAGCCCTGCTACAACGCCACCTTCACCAGCGCCCACTGCAAGCAGGCCTGGCGTTGGAGCCTGGACTACGTCAAGGACACGCACGGCAACGTGATGTCCTACTTCTACGGGCGCGAGACCAACTACTACGCGCTCAACGGGAAGACGGACGTCAACGGCACGGCGTACCACCGCGGCGGCTACCTCAAGCGGATCGACTACGGCCAGCGCGACGGTCAGGTGTACGCGGCGAAGGCCCCCGCCCGGATCGCCTTCAACACCGCCGAGCGCTGCCTGCCCACCGCCGACTTCGACTGCGCCGTGAGCAAGCGCACCAAGGCCAACGCCGGTCACTGGCCGGACGTCCCGGTCGACCAGGAGTGCAAGGTCGACACCAAGTGCACCTCGCCGGTCCAGACGTTCTGGACGACCAAGCGCCTCGATTCGATCGTCACGCAGATGCGCAAGGACGCCACGACCTACCAGGACGTGGACGCCTGGACCCTGACGCACCTGTTCACCGACAACGGCGACGACTCCAAGACGCTGTGGCTGTCGAAGATCGAGCACGAGGGCCGCGCCGGTACAGCGGTGAAACTGCCGTCCGTCGACCTCGTCGGTGAGCAGCTGGCCAACCGTGTCGACGCGGTCGGCGACAACATCGCGCCGTTCCACCGTTTCCGTCTGTCGATGGTCCTCGGTGAGACCGGCGCTCAGCTCGACGTCACCTACGCAGCGTCCAACTGCACCAAGGACGCACTGCCCAAGCCGGGCGAGTCGACCAAGCGCTGCTACCCGGTGAAGTGGGCCCCACCGGGCTACACCGATCCGATCACGGACTGGTTCCACAAGTACGTCGTGTCGTCGGTCATCGAGACGGACCGCACCGGCGGCAGCGACAGCATGGTCACCCGCTACCGATACGAGGGCGACGCGGCCTGGCGTAAGGCGAAGCCGGACGGCATCACCGACGCCAAGTACCTCACCTGGGGCGGCTGGCAGGGCTACGGCAAGGTCACCGTCACCAGCGGCACCGCCGACAAGCAGACCACCCGCATCGACTACAGCTACATGCGGGGCATGAACGGCGACGCGGACCCGGCGGGCGGCACCCGCTCGGTGACGGTCAAGGACTCCACGGGCGCCACTTACACGGACGACGAGGAGTTCACCGGCCACCAGCTGGAGGCCGCGACCTACGACGGCGACAAGCTGGTCTCGAAGACCATCGCGACTCCGTACCGGCACTACACCGCCACCCAGACCCGCAGCTGGGGCACCACCCGCGCGTCGATCGTGCGCACCCAGACCGGCCGCGGCTTCGAGCTGAAGTCCGACGGCACCTGGCGCGAGACAAAGTCCACGACGGCCTACGACACCGCGAAGGGCGGCCGGGTCACCCAGGTCGACGACCTGGGCGACGTCTCAACCACCAAGGACGACACCTGCACCCGCACCTGGTACGCGGACAACACCACACAGAACATCCTGTCGCTGCCCTCCCGCAGCGAGTCGCTGTCGGTGAAGTGCTCCGCCACCCCGGACTACAAGACGCAGGTCCTGGCGGACGAGCGCACGTCCTACGACGGCGGTGCGTACGGCGCGGCGCCGACCAAGGGTGACGCGACGAAGACCGAGCGCCTGACGTCGCACAACGGCACCACTGCGACGTACCAGGTCACCGGCACCACGACGTACGACAGCTACGGCCGCCCGCTGACCCAGAAGGACGCCAAGCAGAACCTGACGAAGACGGCGTACACGGAGACCAACGGCCTGCTGACCAAGACGGTCGTCCACAACGCCCTCAACCACGCCACCACCACCGACTACGCCCCCGCCTGGGGCATGTCCAAGGGGCAGACGGACCCAAACGGCAGACGGACGGACCTCGCTTACGACGCACTGGGCCGCCTGACCTCGGTGTGGCTGGCGGACCGGGCGTCGACGCAGACACCGAGCATCAAGTACTCCTACAACGCCCGTAAGGACAAGGTCACCTCGATCAAGACCGAGAAGATCGAGAACGACGGCTCATACGGCAGCGAGTACCAGCTCTACGACAGCCTGCTGCGGCCCCGGCAGATCCAGACCGAGGGCCCGGACAGCACCCGCATGGTCGCCGACACGTTCTACAACGGCACCGGCAGCATCAAGAAGACCAACTCGACATACAACGCCGCCGGCGCCCCCTCCGACGAACTGCTGCTGGTGAGCAACAGCCAGGTCGGCCAGCAGAGCCTGCTGGAGTACGACGGCCTGGGCCGCACCACGGCACAGATCTTCGCGGTCAGCGGCGCCGAGCAGTGGCGCACAACGACCACCTACGACGGCGAGCTGACCCACGTCAATCCGCCCACCGGCGGCGTGCCCACGACGACGATCACCGACGGCCAGGGCAACGTCTCGGAGCTCCGCCACTACCGGGGCGCGTCCCCGGGCGCAGGCGTGCCGTACGACGTCACGAAGTACACGTACACCACCCGCGGTTCGCTGGAGACGGTCACCGACGCCAAGGGCAACGTGTGGCGTCACGAGTACGACCAACTGGGTCGCAAAACCAAGTCGATCGACCCGGACGCGGGCACCTCGCGCACGGAGTACGACGAGCTGGACCGGCCGGTCGCCGCGTACGACGGCCGGAACAAGAAGCTCTCCACGGTCTACGACAGCCTCGGCCGCGTGGCGACGACCTGGCAGGGTGAACCCACCACTGGCACGAAGCTGTCGGAGACGAAGTACGACAAGGCGGGCTGGCTCGGCCAGGCCTATGGTCACGTGAGCTACATCTCGCCCACGGAGTTCTTCACCACCGCGGTCCAGTCGATGGACGAGTTCTACCGCCCCCTGAAGACGGCTTACCAGGTCCCGGCGTCTCAGGGCTCCCTGGCCGGCACCTACGTCTTCACCGCCGGCTACAACCGTGACGGCACCCTTCGGAGCACCGGCCTGCCCGCCATCGGCGACCTGCCGTCGGAAGCGCTGACCTACACCTACGACGCCCTCCAGCGCCCCAAGACGATGACGGGCTCCACGTCGTACGTCACGAACACCGTCTACTCGCGCACCAGCCGGCTTCAGCAGCTGGAGCTGTACTCGGGCAGCGGCAAGAAGGTCTGGCAGACCTTCAGCTACGAGACCGGCACCGACCGGCTGACCCGCTCGGTCGTCGATGTCTACGGCGCCACCGCACCGGCGAAGGACTCCACGTACTCCTACGACCTGGCGGGCAATGTCCTGTCCATCGCGGACACTGCGAACTCGGCCTCGCCGGACGTGCAGTGCTTTGCCTACGACAGCCGCCAGCGCCTCGCGGATGCCTGGACCCCGGCGGCAACGGAGACAACGGCGGGCGGCACGGGCACGCGTGGCTCCACCACCCCGGTGAACGGCACGGGACCGACCGCCTGTGACGCGGCGCCCGGATCGAACTCGCTCGGCGGCCCGGCCCCGTACTGGAAGTCGTACGAGACCGACGCCCTCGGCAACCGCACCACGGAGACGCTGCACGACACCGGCCTCGACACTGCGAAGAACATCACCCGCAGCTACGAGTACGGCACCGCCGGAGCGCAGGGCGATGGCCCGCACCAGCTCACCAAGGTCACCGAGCAGACCCCGACCGGCGACAAGCAGTCGACGTACGAGTACGACGACGCGGGCAACACCACCAAGCGCACCATCGGGGGCGACGCCCAGTCACTGGCGTGGACCGACACCGGCAAGGTCAGAGAGGTCACCGAGGCGAACGGCTCGAAGACCAGCTATCTCTACGACGCCTCCGGCAACCGCCTCGTCCGCAAGGACCCAACCGGTACCACCGTCTACCTGCCCGGCACCGAGCTGAAGCTGTCGGCCGACGGCACCAAGACGGAAGCCACCCGCTACTACGAGTTCGCCGGACAGTCGGTCGCGGTCCGCACCGCGGCCAAGCTGTCCTATGTCGCCTCGGATCACCACGGCACGGGCGAGGTGGCCATCGATGCCGCGACCGGCGCGATCAGTCAGCGCCGCTTCGACCCCTACGGCGTCGCGCGCGGGGAGAAGACCGGCACCTGGCCGGGTGAGAAGGGCTATGTCGGCGGCACCATCGACGCGTCGACCGGACTGACACACCTGGGGGCGCGCGAGTACGACCCGGTGATCGGAAAGTTCATCTCGGTCGACCCGCTCATCGACTACACCCAGCCACAGCAGATCAACGGCTACGCGTACGCGACCAACTCGCCGGTCACCAACGCCGATCCCACTGGTTTGAAGAACGCGGCCTGTGAGGACCCACGGGTCGAGTGCCACGGAGGCCAGGTTGTCGGCTATACACCGGACGCCGTCGTAGACCATCAGTCCGAGGTCAGCGCGGCTGCCGCGAATCTGGCGGGCGCGCAGGCCCAGCAGTCCTCCGCCAAGCAGCGGATCAAATCCGCCGGCAAGGCCCTGGTCAAGATCGCCCGGGACATCCTGGGCGTGGACGCAGCCCTCGACTGCATCTCCAGCGGTGACGTCGGAGCCTGCGGCGAGACCCTGCTCAACATCGCCGGCAGCTTCGCCGGCGGCCTGGCGGGCAAGATCCTCGCCAAGTACGGCGCGCCGTGGAACTGGGCCAAGGGCATCAGACTCGCCAAGCGGGTCACCGGCCTGGTCGGCGACCTGATCGGCGGAGCCCGGGACCTGTGGAAGGCCAACAAGGCCGTCGGCAAGGCGAGAGCCGGCCTCGCCCAGGCGACGGACAAACTGGCAGACGCAAGAAAGAAGGCAGCGGAGGCCCTCAAGAAGAAGAAAAAAACCGAGGAACCGCAGTGCCACAGCTTCCTGCCCGGCACCAAGGTCCTGCTCTCCGACGGCACAGCCAAGCCGATCGAGAAGATCAAGCTCGGCGACAAGGTCGTCACAACCGACCCGAAAACCCGCAAGACCACGGTCCGGGAAGTCGCGGGCACGATCGTCACCGAGGACGACAAGCACTTCTCCGACCTCACGGTGAAGACCGCCCCGGGTAAGAAGCAGGCGCTGATCGCCACCACGACCCATCCCTTCTGGGTCGTGTCTCATCAGGCGTGGATCAAGGCCGGCGACCTTAAGCCCGGCATGAAGTTGCGTACCCCGTCCGGCGATACGGCAGAGATCGCGGCCAACCGTCACTTCGACAAGCGGCAGCGCACGCACGATCTGACCGTCACGGATATCCACGCGTACTATGTGCTGGCGGGGGCCACGCCGGTTCTTGTGCATAACTGCAACAAGAATCAAGGGATTTACGAGTTTGAGGATCAGCTGAATCCCGGAAAGACGTATGTCGGCAAGACGAAGAACTTCAATAACCGCTTGCAGGATCACATCGACAGTGGGCGCCTGAAGAGCCGCGGAGATGCGACCTGTACGCACGTTTGCGGAACGAATGATGATTTGTTCGTTGCTGAACATCTCCGGATGGAGGAACTGCGCGGTCAGGGAGTCGATCTGTCGAACGACATTGCGTCGCCGGGCAAGAAAATCTTGGAGCAAAGGCAAGATGCCGAAAAATTCGAACAACTCGGACTCTGGTAGGGGCGGCTCGAAGTGACTGATTTCTGGAAGGTCATCGGCTCAAGCTCCGTCCAAGATGAGAGCGAGATCGACTCTGCCCTGGAACGGATCTCCGGGCAGCTCAGCGTGATGGCGCCCGAGGCCTTGGCTCGATTTGTTGAGCGACTTCGGGAGTCGCTCTATCGGATCGACAGGAGGGATCTGGCGGAGGTGCCAGTGGTGCTTGCCAATGGTTTGCAACTCCCGCAGACGAGCGACCACTTCCTTTATGCCCGCTGTGCGTGCATCTTGGCGGGAGAAAGGGCGTACGGCGATGTCCTGAGTTCTGGTGTCGGATTCGATCGCTTCGTTGCGCCGTTTGCTCAGGAGGCTGAGGGGTTGCTCTACCTCGCGTCGGAGCATTACGAAAGGAAGACCGCCTCCAGGATGAACGTCGAGGGCTATTTCTCGATCGAGTCCAGGTCGAATATTCAGGGATGGGTCGACTGATCCCTGCTGGGATCTGATCTGCCTGAGGACGTACTGAAGGCCCGCCGGAATGGTTCCGGCGGGCCTTCAGGGTCTTTTGACGGCAACGCTGACGGCAACGTCAACGGACGACGGCCGCGGTGGGTGGGTCGTCGGGGGCATCGTCGCCCGGGCCGAGGGCGTTGCCGAGGGCGTCGATGGCGTCTCGCTGGAGGCGGAGCCGGACGTGAGCGTAGACGCCGGCGGTGACGCCGATGTGGGCGTGGCCGAGGAGCTCCTTGATCACGGCAAGCGCATCGACCTCGAAATCGCCCAACGCGCCCCAGGTAGCAGGGGTTTCATACCGAACCCGAAGCGCTGGACGGTTCATGCTGCACCGCCGCTTGGCCCGCGACTGCGAGATCCTCCCGGCCCGCTCCGAAGCCATGGTCCACTTCGCCATCACCGACCTCATGGCCCGCCGCCTCACCGGCGAGAACACCATCTCCTGGCGCGACCCGACACCATCGGACCGACCACGCATCACGAATGAAACGACGGGAGAAGACGACCTCTAACGGCTGAGCGCTACTCGGCGGCGGCCTCCTCCTCGGCGAACCTCTCGGGGAGGCGGCCGTGACCGGCCTTGTGGAACTGGGGGTAGTACGTCAGGCAGCCCTTGGCCGTGCACCGCCACAGGTTGCCGACATAGAAGCCGGGTCCTTCCTTCTCCCGCACCGCGGCCTTCTCGGCCGGGTCGAGAAGCCGGAACGCCTGCATGGTGCCGCAGGTCGGGCAGTCCAGAGTGCGCGTCGCCATCAGCCTCTCCTCGCCATCACCGCCAGATCGGGGAAGTCGGTCACCACCGCGTCGACCCCCAGCCGGTAGTACAGCGCGTACTCCGCGAACGCGTCCCCGAAATCGTTCGGTCCGGTACCCCGCCGCAGGTGAGCCGGCAGGAACTGGTTCTCCGCCCGGAAGGTGTACGGCCCGATCCGCAGCCCCGCCGCATGCGCGTCCGCGACGAGGGACGTGGCGGCGACCGACGACTTGTCCGGCCCGATCCAGTCCGCGTACTCGGCGATCCGCGTCAGCCCCGCCGGGGCCATCATGTCCTTGTACGTCGTCGGATCACCCGCCGAGACCAGGTCGTAGGGCCCGCCCGTCGTCCCCAGCGCCTGCCACAGCGGCACCCTCAGCCGCTCCGCCGCGATCCGCTTCAGCGACGTCGGCTCGAAGGACTGCACGACGCATTCGCGCGCCCGGAGCCGGTTGCGGCGGATCACGGACGCCAGCTTCGGCTCCAGCGGCAGCCCGATCGAGCGGAAGTACGTCGGATGCTTGGTCTCCGGGAAGACGGCGATCGTACGGCCGTACTCCTTCGACAGCCGCCGCGCCAGGTCCACCACCTCCTGGAAGGTGAGCACCTCCTCGCGGCCGTCGAACACGGTGTTGCGGTTGCGGACCAGCGGCAGCCGCTCCACCGCGCGCAGCGTCTTCAGCTCCGCCAGCGTGAAGTCCTCGGTGAACCAGCCGGTGACCGACCGCCCGTCCACCGTCTTCGTCGTACGGCGGTCCGTGAACTCCGGGTGCGAGGCCACATCGGTCGTCTGCGAGATCTCGTTCTCGTGCCGGACGACCAGGACGTGGTCCTTCGTCGGGACGAGGTCCGGTTCGATCCAGTCGGCGCCGGTCTGCACGGCGTACGTGTAGGAGACCGCGGTGTGTTCGGGGCGCCAGCCGGCGGCGCCGCGGTGGCCGATGACCACCGGCCGCCGGCCGCTGGGGGCCTGCCCGGCCGCGTGCGCGGGCTGTGCGGGCAGGGCCGTGGCCGCCGGGGCGGCGGCAGCCGCGAGCAGCAGGGAACGACGTCTGAGGTGCATTTGACTTGGACTCCCTTGTGTCGTCGGGTCGTTCACGCGCGGGCCGTGTGCCGCGCCTGAGCCAGCCGGGCCAGATGGTCCTCGTAGGCGTCCGCGTAGTACGCCGCCCGGGCCGCGTCCGGCTCCACGATGGCCGTCGGCTCCGTCCAGGCCGCCGCGTCCAGGGCGACCCCGAACCGCTCCGCCGCCGCCAGCACCGCGCCCCGCGCGCCCACCTCACCCTCGACGACCCGCAGCGGACGTCCCAGCACGTCGGCGAGCAGCCGCATCCAGGCGGGGCTGCGGGTGCCGCCGCCGCACACGGCCAGGGAGCCGGTGAGCCCCGCCGCCGCCAGGCAGTGCCGGGCCGCGTAGCCGATGCCCTCGCAGGTGGCGCGGATCAGGTCGGCCTTCGTGGACTCCAGGGACACACCGGTGAGTTCGGCACGCATCCGCGGCTCGACGAACGGGGCGCGCTCGCCCGAAGGGGCGAAGTACGGCAGGACACGGACACCGTGCGCGCCGGGCGGCGTCTCGGCGAGCAGGGCGTCGACCTCCTCGTGACGGACGCCGGTCGTGGTGAGCACCCAGTCCAGGGCCGCCGTTCCGACCATCGCGGGCATGGCGCGCAGCCAGTGACCGGGACGGTCGGTGGAGATGTACAGGCCCGCCGGCTCACCCTTCAGGTCCAGGTCGGTCGTGGCGACCAGGCAGGCCAGGCAGGTGCCGACGATCAGCAGCCCGTCGCCGGGGCCGGTCACCCCGGCGCCCAGCGCGCAGGACGGCAGGTCGTACGGACCGTTCGCGAGCCGCGTCCCCGGCGGCAGCCCCTCGCGCGCCTCGGCCGTCGCGACCGGATCGCCGACAGGCGGGAGCAGGCCGCGGCGGTGCGTGAGGCCCAGCAGCTCCACGACCCGGTCGTCGTAGCGCCGGGTGCGCGGGTCGAGGAACGGCATCGACGCGTCCGAGACATCCGTCGTCGCCGGGGCCCCGGTCAGCCGGCGGAACACCATGTCCTTGCAGTACAGGGCGGTGGCCGCGGCGTCGAGGGAGGCGGGTTCATGGCGGTCGAACCAGGCCAGCAGCGGGCCCGGGCACCCCGGGAACATGGCGCTGCCGGTCCGCCGGAACACCGACTCGAACGTGCCGTCGGCCAGCCACCGGTCGAGCAGTTCGTGCGCGCGGCCGTCCATCCAGGAGGCGGCGGGGCGGACCGGGCGGCCGTCCGCGTCGACCAGCCAGACGCCGTCGCCCTGGCCGGTGAGCCCGGCCAGCTCGACCGGTTCCGGGACGCGTGCGATCACCTCGTCGAGTACGGCGAGGACCGCGCCGTACACCTCCTCCATGTCCTGCTCGACGCTCCCGCCGTGCAGGGCGAGGGCCACGGGGCGGGCCGCGACGGCCAGTTCACGGCCCGCACGGTCGAAGGCCGCCGCCTTCACGGTGGATGTGCCCACGTCGATGCCGATGTACATTCCGAGCTCCCTCGCGGCCGGTGTCGTCGGATCAGTGCGGTCGGTGGGCGCCTGCCCGGGCTGCGGTGGGGCTCAGGTCAGGGCGTGGGCGAGCGTCTCGCCCCTCGCCCAGCGGCCCACCTCCGCCGCCGCGATCGCCGCCGCCTTCTGAGCCACCGCGCGGGACGCCCCGCCCAGGTGGGGGGTGAGGACGACGCGGTCGGCCAGGGCGTGCAGGCGGGAGAGCGCGGGCAGCGGCTCCGTCGCGTAGGTGTCCAGTGCCGCCGCCGACAGGTGGCCGCGCTCCAGGGCGTCGCACAGCGCCTCCTCGTCCAGGAGCGGGCCGCGGGCAGCGTTCACCACCACCGCGCCGGCCGGCAGCAGCGCCAGCTCACGTGCGCCGATCAGGCCCCGGGTCTCGGCGGTGAGGCGGGCGTGCAGGGTGATCGCCGCGGACCGGCGCAGAAGATCCTCCAGAGAGGCGACCCGCAGGCCGTGGATCTCGCCGTGGACGTACGGGTCGTACACCATGACCCGGGCACCGAAAGCGCACAGCACGCGCGCCACCCGGCTGCCCACGGCCCCGTAGCCGACCAGCCCGACCGGCAGATCCTCCAGCTCCAGCCCGCTGTGCTCGTACGTGTAGTAGGCCGCGCCCTCCCAACTGCCCTGTCGGGCCAGGAGGTCATGGGCCTGCGGGATGCGGCGCAGTGCGGCCAGGAGGAGGCCGATGGTGAACTCGGCGGTGGCGGCGGCGTTGCGGCCGGGGGCGTAGCAGACGTGGACGTCGCGCCGTTTCGCCGCGTCCAGGTTGACGTTCACCGGTCCGCCCCGGCAGACGACCACGAGCCGCAGGCCGGGGCAGGCGTCGAGGACGCGTTCCGTCACCGGGCCCATCTGGGTGACCAGCACCTGGGCGCCCGCGAGCGCCTCGATCAGCTCGTCCTCGGCGTCGCTCGCCTCCGTCACCTCGGCCACCGGACCGAAGGGGGCCAGCGGCCAGCCGAGCTGCAACTCGACCACGTCACAAGCGAGTTGATGCGCGAGTGCTTTCCTGATGAGGGACGGCAGGATGAAGTGGTCGCCGGCCGCCACCACACGCACGCTCTTTCCGTCGGTCATCGCAGGCGGTCTCCTGTCTCGGCGTCGAAGACATGGGTGAGATGAGGGTCGGCGGTGACATGGACGAGGTCGTCGTGGGCGAGGCGCACGTCGGGGTCGGTGAGGACGACGAGGGGGCGGTCGACGCCGGCGAGCGAGAGGGTCGCGATGCCGGACTCCAGGAGGGGCTCATGGGCCACCACCCGGGCGGGCAGGCCGTCTTCGCCGCTGAGGGTGAGGTCCTCGGGGCGGATGCCGACCACGACCTCGCGCCCCGCCGGGACCGGCACCGGGAGGGCGATCCGCGCGGTGCCGGAGAGACGGGCGTGGGCGTCCGCCTCCGTGACGCCGGACAGGAGGTTGATCGCGGGCTCGCCGACGAAGTCCGCGACGAAGACGTTGGCCGGGCTGTCGTAGATCTCGTAAGGGGTGCCGAGCTGCTGGATGACGCCGTCCTTCATCACCGCGATCCGGTCGGCGAGGGAGAGGGCCTCCTCCTGGTCGTGGGTGACCAGGATGGTGGTGTGGCCGAGGTCGCGCTGGATCCGCTTGAGTTCACGGCGGGTGGTGTCGCGCTGGGCCGCGTCCAGGTGGGACAGGGGCTCGTCGAGGAGCAGGACGTCCGGTTCGCGGATGAGCGCGCGGGCCAGACAGACCCGCTGCTTCTGGCCGCTGGACAGACCGGCCGGGCGGGCGTCCAGGATGGCGGTGAGGTCGACGCGTTCGGCGATCTCCTTGACCTTGCGGCCGACGTCGCCCCGGTCGGCCCTTCGGCGGGCCCGCAGCCCGAAGGACAGGTTCTCCGCGACCGTCAGCGGCGGATAGAGGGCGTAGTTCTCGAAGGCCACGCCGATGTTGCGCCGCTGGGCCGGGCGCTCGATCACCGACGCCCCGCCGACCAGGATGTCCCCGCCGGTCACCTTCTCCAGACCGGCGATCATCCGCAGCGTCGTGGACTTTCCGCAGCCCGACGGCCCCAGCAGGCCGAGCAGTTCGCCGGAGCGCAGCGCCAGGTCGATGCCGCGCACGGCGTCCACGGCCGGACGCCCCCGCGCCGAATAGGTCTTGCGCAGATCACGTAGCTCCAGCTCGGTCATCGCTGCCCTTCGTCACGGTCGGGGCACCAGGACTGGACCTGGCACAGACTTCGTAGGTGACCTTGTGCTCGTCCAGGTCCCGCAGCGCCTGAGCCGACGCCCCGTCGTCGACGAGGAGCAGGTCGAAGCGGGACAGCGGGACCACCCGGTGCAGGGCGACCCGGGCGAGCTTGGTGTGGTCGATCAGCAGGACGTTGCGGGCCGCCGCGTCGAGCATGGCCCGCTTCACCGACACGATGTGCTGCTCCTGGTGATAGGCGTAGCCCCCGCGCACCGCCGACGTCGACGCGAAGCAGACGTCCACGCGCAGCTGCTCGATCGCCTCGACGCAGGACACGCCGAGGAAGGAGGAGTGCAGCGGATCGTAGTCGCCGCCCAGGGCCATGAGGTGGATGCCGCGCTGGTCGGCAAGGAGGTTGATCGCCTCCAGGAAGTTGGTGACGACCGTGAGCGGGGTGATCTCGCCGAGCCGCAGCCCGCGGGCTATCTCCAGGGTGGAGGTGGAGTCGTCCAGCATGATCGCCATGCCGGGCTCGATCAGCTTCAGGGCACGGTCGGCGACGGCGGCCTTCTCCGCGCGCATGGTCTTCAGCCGGTACTGGACGTTGGATTCGAAGACCCCGGACGGCTGGGCCGTCACGCCGCCCCGGAACTTCCTTACGATGCCTTGCCGTTCGAGCTCGTCGAGGTCCCGGTGGATGGTCATCAGGCTGACGCCGAAGCGTTCGGCGAGTTCCGCGGCGGACGCCGAGCCGTCGGCCAGCACCTGCTCGGCCACGGCCGCCCGGCGGGCCGCGGGGCCCTGCCGGTCGCTGCTGTTGCTGCTCATCATGTCTCGATCCGTCGTCCTGGACGCTGCGGCCCGTCGGCCTCGAACAGCAGCAGGCTCTCAGGCCGGACCGACAGCCGGACCGGGTCGTCGGGCCGCAGACCGGCCGCGTCGCCGCGCGGGGCGACCAGCGACAGGTGCTGCTCGCCGAGCCGGACGGTGACCTCGACGGAACGGCCGAGCACCTCGGTGACATAGACCGTGCCGGTGAGCCGGTGGCCGGGTCCCTCGCCGAGGGTGAGATCCCGGGGCCGGACACCGATCAGCACTTCGGTGCCGGGCGCGGCGGCCCCGGCCCCGAGGGGCAGTTCGACCGCCCCGTCCGCCGAGCGGAAACCGCCGCCTGGGGTGACGGACCCGGGCAGCAGATTGATCCGGGGGCGCCCGAAGGCCCGCGCGACCTCGGTGTCGTAGGGCCGGTACCAGATCTCCTCGCGCGTCCCCGTCTGCACGATCCGTCCCTCGCGCAGCACCCCGATCCGGTCGCCGAGCGCGAGTGCCTCCACCGAGTCGTGGGTGACGTAGAGGGTGGTCGTGCGCCGCACCGCCCCGATCGCCTTCAGCTCGGCCCGCATCTGCTGGCGCAGCTTGGCATCGAGGTGGGACAGGGGCTCGTCGAGGAGGAAGGCGCGGGCGGGGCGGACCAGGACCCGGCCGAGGGCGACGCGCTGGCGCTGACCGTTGGACAGCTGCCCGACCGGGCGGTCCAACAGGGCGGAGATGCCAAGGAGTTCGGCGATCTCGCCGATCCGCTCGCGGGCCCGCGCGGCGGGCAGGCGGTGGCGCGGGGAGCGCAGCGGCGAGGCGAGGTTGTCGTAGGCCGACTTGTGCGGGTAGAGGGCGTAGCTCTCGAAGCACATCGCCACGCCACGGTCGTACGGTTCGACGCCGCGCATGTCCCTGCCGTCGAGCCGGACCGTGCCGGCGTCGGGCTGTTCGAGTCCGGCGACCGTCTTCAGCGTGGTCGTCTTGCCCGCGCCGGACGGGCCGAGCAGGCAGAAGAACTCGCCCTCGTGGACCTCCAGTTCGAGGTCGTCCAGGGCCGTGGTCTTGCCGTACGTCTTCCTGATCCCCTGGAGCGTGATCACGACTTCACCGCCCCGAACGACAGTCCCCGCACCAGATACCGCTGGATGGTCAGCGCGAGCAGCAGCGGCGGTACGACGGAGATCAGGGCCGCCGCGGCCGTCAGGTTGTACTTGGGGCGGTCGCCGCCGAGGAAGGACAGGGCACCCACGGTCACCGTCTGGGCCTCGTTGGAGGTCAGGATGAGCGGGAAGACGAAGTTGTTCCAGGCGAAGATGAAGGCCAGCAGGGACACCGCCGCGACCCCCGGTTTCACCAGCGGCAGGGCCACCCGCACGAACGCCTGCTTGCGTGTGTAACCGTCCAGCAGCGCCGCCTGCTCCAGCTCGGGGGTCAGATCGGCGAAGTAGGAGCGCATGATCCACACGATCAGCGGCAGGGTGACGAGCTGGAGCACCCAGACCATGCCGACGTAGGTGTCGAAGAGCCCGAGCTTCTGGTACAGCACGAACAGCGGGATGATCACGGTGAGTTCGGGTGCGAACCGGAACGACAGCAGGGTGAACATCAGGTTCTCGGATCCCTTGAACCGCCAGCGCGCCGAGGCGTACGCGGCCGGCAGTCCGACCAGGAGCGACAGCACGACCGCTCCCACCGACACCACCAGGCTGTTGACGAAGAACCGCAGGAACGGGATGCCCTCGCTGTCGCCGAGGACCGTGCGGTAGCCGTCGAGGGTGGGGGAGAAGGAGAAGTAGGTGGAGAACAGCTCGTTGGTCGGCTTCAGCGACAGGATCACCATCCAGGCGATGGGGAACAGCGCGAAGACGAAGTAGAGGATGAGGGCGGCGTCGGCCAGCCACCCCAACAGACGTTTCCTGACGGTCATTTCACCTCCGCGGCCTTCCGCTGGATCTTCCCCAGGTGCTTCACCAGCACCATCGCGGCGAGATACACCACGGCCCACAGCACGATCGTGTAGCTGATCCCGAACGAGTAGCGCTGGAAGCGGATCGCCTCCAGGTAGGCCCGGATCTGGAGCACGACGGTCGAGTCGCCCGGCCCGCCCTCCGTGAGGGCGTAGATGATGTCGAACACCTTCAGCGAGTCCATGAACCGGAAGATCACCGCCACCAGGACGTACGGCCACAGCATCGGCAGCGTCAGCCGCCGGAAGGTGTACCACCAGCTCGCGCCGTCCACGGCCGCCGCCTCGAAGGGGGAGGCGGGCAGCGACCGCAGCCCGGCCAGCGCGAGGATCGCCACGAACGGGGTGTAGACCCAGACGTCCACCGCGATCGACGACAGCAGGGCGCCGGTCGGGGTGTCCGTCCACTGCACTCCGCCCAGCCCGAAGGGTCTCAGCAGATAGTTGACCACTCCCACCGACGGCTGGAGCATCAGCTTCCAGATGATCGCCGCGATCACCGGCGCGATCATCAGCGGCAGGATGAGGATCTTCTCCAGCACCCGTCCGACGATCGTCGACCGGTGCAGCAGCAGGGCGACGGCGACGCCCAGGAACGTCTCCACGACGGCCGCTCCCACCGCGTACAGCACCGTCACCCACGCCGAGTTCCAGAACGCCTCCTGCGTGAAGACCGTCTCGTAGTTCTCGAAGTGCACCATGTCCGGCTGCGGCTTGCTCGCCGAGAAGTCGAACAGGGTGTAGTAGAGCCCGAGCCCGAAGGGATACAGGATCCCGCAGGTCAGCAGCAGCGCGGGGACGATCAGAAGGTACGGACGAAGGGCGAGCCGCCATCCCATCGCGCTAGCCCACCTTGTCGGCGAGGTCGCCCGCGAGGCCGTCGAGCACCGACTTCGCGCCCTGCCCGCCGTAGATCTCCTGAAGGGCGGCGGCCCAGCTGGTGGTGGCGTCGAAGAACTGGGCCTGCGGGGTGAACTGGATCTTCGTCTGGTCGACGACCGTCTCGAAGGTCTCGATGAAGCCCGGCAGGTGCTTCATCTTGTTCCTGTAGGCGGAGTCGTCGGCGATCGACTTCCGGACCGGGTCGATGTGGTTGTGCGTGATCGCGCTCTTGCGCAGGTGCTCCTTGCCGGTCGCCCACTGGAGGAACAGCCAACTGGCGCTCTTCTTCTTGCTCTTGGCGTTCATGCCGAGCGACCAGATCCACATGTTGGTGGCGAGTGACCCGTCGGGCCCCTTCGGCCCGGGGTGGAAGGCGATCTTCCCGGAGGCTGGGCTCGCGCCCTCGACCGCCTGGAAGTAGGCGGCCGTGTCCGCGTCGAACAGCATCCCGGCCTTCTTCGCGCCGAGGTCGCTGGAGCACTGGTACCAGGTGTACGACGTCCAGGACGGCGGCCCGCCCTGCTTGACCATGCCGGCCCAGTCCTCGGTGAAGGCGACGGCCTCGGGGCTGTTCATGGCCGGTGTGAGCTTCCCGCCCTGGACTGTGAAGTCCTTGAGCCCGTTGCGGGCGTACATCGTCATGAAGCCCGGATGGATCGTGGCCCAGCTCCGGGACCCGCGCACGGCGATCCCGTACATGCCGTCGAAGCCCGCGCCCGGCGCCTTCCGCTTGATCGTCCCGGCGATCTCGCGCAGCTCGTCGAAGGTCTCGGCGGGCTTCAGGCCGAGCTTCTTGAACACGTCCGTGTTGTAGGCGACCACGTTGGTCTCCCAGCCCCACGGCAGCGCGTACTGCCCGCCCTGGCCGAGCGGCGCGCCCGCCTTCAGCGACCACTGGTCGGCCTGGAGGAGGTTCGGGAAGAAGTCGGCCTGGTCCCATTCGGCTCCGGTGGCCGAGGAGTTGCGCATCCAGGGGCCGAGGTCCTCCAGCCAGCCGGGCGGACCGTACTGCCAGACCATGTAGGCGCCCAGCATGAACACGTCGTACGAGGCGCGTCCGCTGGACAGGTCGACGGTGAGCTTGTCGAAGTAGTTGTCCTCGGGGAACACGTCGTACTCGACCTTGATGCCGGTCTTCTCGGTGAAGGACTTCAGGTCGGCTATCAGGGCGTCCGTGTACGGGTGCTTGTTGAGCAGCGCCTTGACGGTCGTGCCCTTCTCCCGTTTCCAGTCGAAGGAACCGGTGACGTCGTCGGCGGCCGAGCCGTCGCTCTTGTCGTCGTCACCGCCGAATCCGGCCCCGCAGGCCGCGAGCAGCGGGGTCGCCGCGGCGGCGGCGGTCAGGGCGAGGAAGCGGCGGCGGTCGTGCACGTGCTTGTCCATCCGTGACCTCCACGTGGGGTTCGGTCATCCGGGCGCTCGGCATTGACACGGCGAGTCGACTCGCTAACCGAGGGTGGAGCGGCGGAAGTTGGCCGTCAATCCCTCGCGCATCGGAAAATCTCAAGTCAGAGTGAGAAGTTCACGGATCGGATCGCGAAGTGCGGGAGGTTCCGGATGGCGGACGAGTGGTCCGGGGACGAGACCTGGCTCGGGATCGACCTGGGCACCCAGAGTGTGCGCGTCGCCGAGCCCTACGCCCGCCTGGTCGACGAACTCACCACCCGGAGCTGGCTCCCGCCCGCGGTCGCGGCGCACGCCCACGCACGCCTGGCCGGGGATGCCGCCGGCTCCTGACCACGACCACCGCCACCACGCCGCCGCCGGTCCCGGTCGCGGCCGGGGAGTACCGCAGGGTGTTCCGCGGTCGTGCACCGCGGCGATCGGCGAACTCCCCGTGAAATCCGACGGATCCGCCGCACTTGTATCCCTCAATGTGCCCTGCGGCCCGACCCGGCGTAGCACCATGGGCACATGACGGAGATCGACACCTCGGTACCGCACTCGGCCCGCATCTGGAACTACTGGCTGGGCGGCAAGGACAACTACCCCGTGGACGAGGCGGCGGGCGACGCCTACACCGCCGTCTTCCCCGGCATCGTCACCATCGCCCGCAGCAGCCGTGCCTTCCTCGGCCGCAGCATCCGGTACCTGGTGACGGAAGCGGGCGTACGCCAGTTCCTCGACGTCGGCACCGGTCTGCCCACGGTCGACAACACCCATGAGGTCGCCCAGCGCCACGCCCCCGAGTCGAAGATCGTCTACGTCGACAACGACCCCCTGGTCCTGGCCCACGCCCGTGCCCTGCTCACCTCGACGCCCGAGGGCGTGACGGCGTACGAGGACCTGAGCCTGTACGAGCCGGAGAAGATCCTTCAGGCGGCGTCCCGCACGCTCGACCTCTCCCGCCCCACGGCCCTGATCCTCAGCGGCATCCTCGGCCATGTCGCCGACTACGACCAGGCCCGCGACCTGGTCCGGCGGCTGCTGGCGGGCCTGCCCTCCGGCAGTTACCTCTCCCTCAACGAGGGCTCCCGCGGCACCGACCCGGACTACGAGAACGCCCAGGACGCCTACAACGAGACCGGTGCCGTGCCGTACTTCCTGCGCCCGGTCGACCGGATTGAGGCGTACTTCGAGGGGCTGGAGCTGGTGGAGCCCGGCATCGTGTCCGTCCCGCTGTGGCGCCCGGACCCGGGTGGGACCGAGCCCCGCCCGATCGGCCAGCACGGCGGCCTGGGCCGCAAGCCCTGACCCCGGCCCCGCTGCTCCGGCCAGGGGAAAGCCCCCGCGAGTCACGTCCTCGCGGGGGCTTCCCTCATTCCGCCTGCCGCCGCGAAAGGTGAGAAGACGATCACGAGGCAGGGCGCCTTGGTCGGCCCTGTTGTTGCAACAAGGTCGCAATAACAAGCTAACAGCAAAAAGCCCCCCGTGTGGATCACACGAGGGGCTTCGATGCTCGTCGCGGCGGGTCAGCCCTTGGCGCGCGCCTTCTGCCAGGCGAACCCGACGGCCGCCAGGAACAGCGTCATGCCGCCCGTCGAGTACAGCTGCACCCGCGTGTCCGGCTCCCGTGCCATCAGGACGAAGATCGCCACCATGCCCGCCAGGGCCACCCAGGTCAGCACCGGGAACGCCCACATCCGGACGACCAGCTTCTCCGGCGCCTCGCGCGCCAGACGGCTGCGCAGCCGCAGCTGTGAGACGGCGATGAAGATCCAGACGACCAGGATGACCGCGCCGATCATGTTCAGCAGCCACGGGAAGACGTCGTCCGGACGCCAGTAGCTCAGCACCACGCACGCGAAGCCGAACACCGAGGAGACGAGGACCGCGATCCGCGGGACGCCGCCCGACACCCGGCTGAGCGCCTTCGGGCCCTGGCCGCGCTCGACCAGCGAGTACGCGATGCGCGAGGAGCCGTAGATGTTGGCGTTCATGGCGCTCAGCAGGGCCACCAGGACCACGACGTTCATCAGCTGGCCGGCGCCGGGGATGCCGAGGCTTTCGAGGGCGGCGACGTACGGGCCCTTCTCGACGACCTCCTTGGAGTCCCAGGGGACCAGGGTGACCACGACCGCCATCGAGCCGATGTAGAACAGGGCGATGCGCCACATGGCCGTGCGGACCGCGCTCGCCACACCGCGCACGGGGTCCTCCGACTCGGCCGCCGCGATGGTGACCGTCTCCAGTCCGCCGTAGGCGAAGACCGAGGCGAGCAAGCCGATGATCAGGCCCTCGCTGCCGTTGGGCAGGAAACCTCCCTCGCCGGTGAGGTTCGCCGTGCCCGGCGCGTCCGTGCCCGGCAGGAGACCCGCGATCGCGAGGCCGCCCAGCACCAGGAACAGGGTGATCGCGCCGACCTTCAGCGCCGCGAACCAGAACTCGAACTCGCCGAAGTTCTTCACGGCGGCCAGGTTCGCCCCGCAGAAGACGACCATGAACAGCGCCACCCACGCCCATTCGGGAGTATGCGGCAGCCAGGTCGTGACGATCTTCGCGGCGCCGATGCCCTCCAGGCCGACGGCCGTGCACAGCAGCACCCAGAACGACCAGCCGGCGGTGAAGCCCGCCCAGGGGCCGAGGGCCCGCTCGGCGTGCGCCGAGAAGGACCCGGAGGACGGATACGCCGCCGACATCTCGCCGAGCATCCGCATCACCAGCATCACCAGGAGGCCGGAGAGGATGTACGCGATGACGATCGACGGGCCGGCGGCGGCGATACCGGCGCCGGAGCCGACGAACAGGCCCGCGCCGATGACGCCGCCGAGGGCGATCATCGACAGATGGCGCTGCTTGAGGCCGTGGGACAAGGAGGCGCCGTCCGTCTGGGCGGCGGGCGTCTCCGTGGTCGTGTGAGGCATGGGCGCGGCTCGTCCAATGCGTGAGAGGGCAAAAAACCCCCACAGTCTGGGCAGCCTCTCCGCTCAGAAGAAGAAGCTGCCCACTATGCGGACACTTACCGCACTGCCGGTGTCGAGCCGATCACGCAGCGACAGGGGTGAGGTGCGGCGCGTCTTACTCGAGGGAGTAGCCCTCCTTGCCCCACGTGACGGTGCGCTGCCCGAACGGCATCGGACAAAGCGATTGGCGAAACCCAACAGTCGGCCCCCGGTCCGGAATGTGAGCCTCATGTCCCTGCCTCAGTGATCGACATCACCTCATACTCGGTGTAACCACCATCCTTTGTCCGGAGCCCACCAAGCACGCGAACACCCCTTTGTCGACCAGTGACGGTGATCGCGGCACGCTCCCCGGGATAGCGTCACAGCGTCCCGTACCGCCCCTCACCTCGCGGAGTCCCCATGAGCACCGCTGCCGCCGCCCCCGCCCGCACCGGCCAGGTCCTCGCCGACCTGCTGCCGGCCTCCCGCGTCCGCGACATCGCGCTGGTCGTCGGCGGTGCGGTGTTCACCGGCCTCGCGGCCCAGATCGCGGTGCCCGTGCCCGGATCCCCGGTGCCGGTGACCGGCCAGACTCTCGCGGTGCTCCTCGTCGGCACGGCCCTCGGCGCCGGCCGCGGCTTCCTCTCCCTCGCCCTGTACGCGCTCGCGGGCATCGCGGGCGTGCCGTGGTTCGCGGACGGCACCTCCGGCGCCGCCGCCCCGTCCTTCGGCTACATCCTCGGCATGATCCTGGCCTCCACCGTCGTCGGTGCCCTGGCCCGCCGCGGTGCCGACCGCACCATGCTGCGCACGGCCGGCGCCATGCTGCTCGGCTCGGCGATCATCTACGCGATCGGCGTCCCCTACCTCGCCCTCGCCACCGGCATGTCGGCGTCCGCCGCGATCGCGGCCGGCCTCACCCCGTTCCTGATCGGCGACGCGCTCAAGGCCGCTCTCGCGATGGGAGCCCTGCCCACGACGTGGAAGCTGCTGGACCGTTGACGCGGCGACAGCTCTCCCGGTAGTTCGCACGGCAGAGACTCGTCTCCAGGTAGTTCGCACGGCAGAGACTCGTTTCGCGGTAGTTCGCACGGCAGAGGCGCGCCCGGTCGTCGTCGCCACTCGACTTCGGCCCGGCGAGCCTCTTCGCGTCCCGGCGTAACTCAGCTCTGCCGCGCCCGCCCCGGCCGCCCCAGCCGCGACCACCACAGCCCGGCCCCGCCCGCCGCGATCAGCGCCGCACCGGCCGCGCCCAACGGCAGGACGTCACGGCCGAGTCCGGTCTTGGGCAGCTTGTCGGCGCCCGGCGCGACCGGCTCGTTGTCGGTGCCGAGGAGCAGCGGGGTGGCCGGGGCGTCGGGCGACGGGTTCGTCGTACCGAACGGCACGGGGCCCTGCTGCCAGTACGTCTTCTTGCCGTCGGCGCTCTGGACGGGCAGGCAGATCTTCCCCGCCTTTTTCAGGTCGTACGTCGCCTCGACGGCGTACGACTTCGACTCACCCGCCGGGAGATTGTCGAGAGAGCAGGCGAAACCGCTGTTCGAGCCCTCCGGGAGACTGCCTTTCTCGATCGCCGAACATCCCTCGACATTCTTTACCGTGAGGCCGTCGAACCCGACGACCAGAAGCTTTGTCTTTCCGCTGTCCTTGGTCCCTTCGTTCTTCACCGTGGCGGTGATGTCGGTGGTCCCCGAACTGTTGTCCACCGAGATTTTCTCGGGCAGCAGAGTGGTCAGTTCGACCCCCGCCGGTGCCTCGTCGATGACCTTTCCACCCTTGCTGCTCCCGGTGTCCCCCTCGTCCGCGTCGGCAGTGCCGGAAAGGATCACCACTGCCGAGAAAGATGCCGCGACCAGCGATCCCGCGATGGTCTTCGTGCGACGAGAACTCATGTTCGTCCCCCTTGTCTGCGCCTGAATTCGCAGTACTTGAAAGAGGTACCACAAGATTTCTCCGCACTATGCTGGTACCGCCTGAAGTGTGACCATTGTGTTTCAGTCGGGATGTCGGGGGACGTCCTGGGAGCGGTCGAGGGGGTGCAGCGGATTGCCGGGGAATGGGGAGAACAGGGGAGACGCGGGAAACGCGGGAAGTGCGGTGAACGCGGGAGGCTCGGGAAATACCCGGAGCGGTGGGATTCCCGGTTTTCTGGTGACGGGGCGATACCGGCTGGTCGAAAGCATCGGCCAGGGGGGAATGGGGCGTGTGTGGCGGGCCGTCGACGAGGTGCTCGACCGGCTGGTCGCCGCGAAGGAGATGCGCATCGACGGCCTGGACCCGGAGGACACCCGTACCCGCCGCGAACGCACACTGCGCGAGGCCAGGGCGACGGCGAGGATCGACCACCCCAATGTCGTACGGGTCTACGACGTCGTCGACGAGGGCGAACGCCTGTGGATCGTCATGGAGTTGGTGGCCGGCCGTTCCCTGGAACGCATCATGGCGGAGGAAGGCCCGCTCACTCCCCATGAGGCGGCCCGGATCGGCCTAGGGCTGGTCGCGGCCCTGCGCCAGGTCCACGCCCGAGGTGTGCTCCACCGTGACATCAAGCCGGGCAACGTCCTGGTGGAGTCGCAGGAGACGCGCGGGCGGGGCCGGGCGGTGCTGACCGACTTCGGCATCGCGGCGATCCAGGACGCCAAAGCCCTGACGATGGTGGGCATGCTGGTCGGCTCGCCCGACTACATGGCCCCCGAGCGCATCTCCGGCCGCCTCCAGGGACCGCCCTCCGACCTCTGGTCCCTGGGCGCCACGCTCAGCGCGGCCCTGGCCGGCCGCTCACCCTTCGCCCGCGACACGACGCTGGCGACCCTGCACGCGGTCCTGTACGAGGAGCCCGAACTCCCGCCGACGGCAGGCCCCCTGCGCCCGCTCCTCGCCGCCCTCCTGGACAAGGAACCCGCCCACCGCCCCGGTCTCGACGACCTGGAGTCGGCCCTGGAGCCGGTGGCGTTCCTGCCGCCCACACCGACGATGCCGGTCGCGGTCGTGGCGGCGCCTCCGGAAGGGGGGACACCGGAGGTAGGGAGCGACACCGGTGAGGTCGGGACGCCTGCGCCGACGCCGCCGGGGGAGAGCGGGCCCGAGGAAGAAGGACGAGAGCCGACGACCGAGGCCGGGCCCGGTCAGGAGCGGACGTGGCCGGGGAGCGCGGATTCCGTGCGCCGCCCCGAGCCGGAGCCCACCCCGACGCACGTCACAGCTCCCACCCCCTCCCCGGCAATCGAAGCCCCCGACCACCTTCCGAGCCCCGCAACCCCCCCGGAGGAATCCCCCACCCCCGCCCTCCCGGAAGCCTCCCGCGTCCCGCCCCACCCCGACCCTCGGCAACCGCACCCACGCCCGCACCCACACGCGGACCCGCCCCCGTCTGCGCACCCGGACCACGGCAAGCGCGACGCGATACCGCCAACGCCCTTGCCGCACCCCGGAAACACCTCCCCCACCGCCGATCCGGACCCCTCGCCCCGCCGCCGCAGCGGCGTCTCCTTGGCGCGCTCCGAAGCGGTGACCGAGCAGCGGCCGGCACCGGAGCCCGGGCAAGTTCCCGGCGCCCAGGGGCCGTACAGCACCGCCATGCCGCCCGGCGAACCCCCCGGCCCGGCGGTTCCGGCCCGCCCGCGCCCCCGCCCCCGACCCGGGCGCGGGCGTCGGCGTAGGAACCTCGTCGTGGCCGTCGGTGTGGCCGCCGCGGGCGCCGTCGTGACGGTGGTGCTGGTGACGAACCTGGGGGCGCCGAAGGACGACGACCGGGCGGACGGCTCATCGACAGCACCGTCCGTCTCCGCCGAGTCCTCCCCGGGCAGCAGCCCGTCGTCGACGGTCGAGGGCACTTCGAGGCCGCAGAGCCTGCCGCCCGGCGCACACCGTGAGGCGGGCGGCTTCGCGTGGGCGCCTCCCGAAGGCTGGCGGCGGAACGTCAAGACCGGCTCGGAGGTGCACTACACCTCACCGGACGGCATGCAGGAACTGGCCGCCAAGTCCTCCCTGGCCCGCGACGACCTCATGGACTCCTGGCAGGAGTCGGAGCAGAACGCCCAGCAGGGCAAGGACTACAGCAAGATCCGCCTGGAGCGGACGACCTTCCGCGGGCGCCCGGCGGTCGTCTGGGAGTACACCTTCACCCTCCGGCAAGAGCCCTGGCACGCCCGGTTGCTCGGCTTCACCGTGGACGGCAGGACGTACCAGATCAACACCTGGTACCACCCGGACATCGAGGCGCAGGCCATGAGGACGTACGAAAAGGTGCGAGACAGCTTCACCGTGCTCTGAGAAAAGGAGGGGCGGCAGAGGCGCGCGTGCACGCACCCCCGCCGCCCCTCCACGAGGAGCCGTCGGCTCAGCCGGTCTTGACCTCGTCGCGCGCCACCTCGGAGGCGGCGGCCTCGACGGTCGCGGGACGGCTGCCGGCGACCTTCTGCTTGATGAAGGCGACGGCCAGGACCAGCGCGGCCACGAGGAGGGACAGCAGCACGGTCTTGCGGCCGTCGTGCTCGGTGTCGGTCAGCATGTAGCCGAGGACGAACACGATCAACGCGGCCGTCGCCCAGGTCAGGTACGGGTACAGCCACATCTTCACGACGAGCTTCTCGGGCGACTCGCGCTGGATGATCTTCCGCATCCGCAGCTGCGAGAAGCAGATCACCAGCCAGACGAACAGCGCGACCGCACCGGAGGAGTTGACCAGGAAGAGGAAGACGGAGTCCGGGAACTTGTAGTTGAAGAACACGGCCACGAAGCCGAACGCGACCGACGCGAGGATCGCGGTTCGCGGCACGCCGTTGCCGGTCGTGCGGGCGAACGCCTTCGGCGCGTCACGGCGCTGGCCGAGGGAGAAGGCCATGCGGGAGGCGGTGTAGAGGCCGGAGTTGAGACAGGACAACACCGAGGTCAGCACGATGAAGTTCATGATCTGACCGGCGTGCGGGATGCCGAGGGAGTCCAGCGCGGCGACGTACGAGCCGTCCTTGGCGATCGCCTTGCTGTCCCAGGGCAGGAGGGACACGACGACGAGGATCGAGCCGAGGTAGAAGACGGCGACTCGCCAGATGATGCTGTTGGTGGCCTTGGTGACGGCCTGCTGCGGGTTCTCCGACTCGCCGGCGGCGAGGGTGGCGATCTCGCTGCCCATGAAGGAGAAGACGACCAGCAGCACACCGGTGAGGATCGCGCCCGCCCCGTGGGGCAGGAATCCGCCGTGCGAGGTGAGGTTGCTCAGCCCGGCCTGGTCGCTGTCGACGCCCGGGAGCACCCCGAACACGGCCAGTCCGCCGATGACGATGAACGCGGCGATCGCGACGACCTTGATGCCGGCGAACCAGAACTCGAACTCGCCGTAGGAGCCGACCGAGACCAGGTTGGTGGCGGTGAGCACCACCATCACGATGAGGGCCCAGGCCCACTGCGGCACGGACGGGATCCAGCCCTCCAGGATCACCGCACCGGCGGTCGCCTCGACGGCCAGCACGACGACCCAGAAGAACCAGTACAGCCAGCCGATGGAGAAGCCGGCCCAGCTGCCGAGCGCCCGGTCGGCGTGCGCCGAGAAGGAACCCGAGGTGGGGTTGGCCGCGGACATCTCACCCAGCATCCGCATCACCAGCACCACGAGCGTGCCGACGAGCGCGTACGAGAGGAGGATGCCGGGCCCGGCGGTGGCGATACCGGAGCTGGACCCGACGAAGAGCCCGGCGCCGATGACACCGCCGATGGCGATCATCGAGAGGTGGCGGTTCTTGAGTCCGGCCTGTAGGCCATGCCCGCCTGCGGCCGGTTCGGCCGTCTTCTGGCTCGGCTGCGAAGTCATGGAACGGATTTCCTTTGCGCCGTTGGAGAGGTTTTCCCGTACCAGCGGTGTACGAGTCGCACGAGCGATGTACGAGTCGCACCAGTGAATCGGAGGAGAATGGTTTCGGGAACCTTTGATTCGGGATTGTTACTTGAGGTTTCCTTGAGGTTCTATGGTCTGGGTCACAATCGAGGTGATCGGCACCCGGCGCTGCTGCCCCGGAACCGCCGTGTCACACTCGTGCCATGCGCGTGTATCTCGGCTCCGACCATGCGGGCTTCGAACTCAAGAACCACCTCGTCGACTGGCTGAAGGCGGCGGGCCACGACCCGGTCGACTGCGGTCCCCACATCTACGACGCCCAGGACGACTACCCGCCCTTCTGCCTCCGCGCGGCGGAGAAGACGGCCGCGGACCCCGAGGCGCTCGGCATCGTGATCGGCGGCTCCGGCAACGGCGAGCAGATCGCCGCGAACAAGGTGAAGGGCGTCCGCGCGGCGCTCGCCTGGAGCGAGGAGACGGCGTCGCTGGGCCGCCAGCACAACAACGCCAACGTCGTCGCGGTGGGTGCGCGCATGCACACGCAGGACGAGGCGACGAAGTTCGTCGAGACCTTCCTGGCCACCCCGTACTCGGGTGACGAGCGCCACACCCGCCGCATCGCCATGCTGGCCGACTACGAGACGACGGGCGACCTTCCCCCGATCCCGGCCCACCACCCGCAGCAGGACTGACCGCCGGCCCTACCGGCCGCAGACAGGACGGACCGACCCGGGGCCGGCGCGAGCCCCGGGGGCTGGAAGGAACAGGCACCGTGCCAGAGGGGCACACCATTCACCGGTTGGCGCTCGACTACGCCGACCGCTTCCTGGGCACGTCCCCGCGGGTTACCAGCCCCCAGGGCAAGTTCTCCGACGGAGCCGCCCTGGTCCACGGCGCCGAGCTCACCCGCACCGAGGCCCACGGCAAGCACCTCTTCCTCGGGTTCCGGGACACCGACTGGATCCACATCCACCTCGGCCTCTTCGGCAAGGTCACCTTCGGCGACGCCCCCGCGCCCCCGCCCACCGACACCGTCCGGCTCCGCCTCGCCGACAGCACGTCGTACGTCGATCTGCGCGGCCCCACCACCTGCGCCCTGATCACCCCCGCCGAGAAGCGGGCGATACACGACCGCCTGGGCCCGGACCCGCTGCGCGACGACGCCGACCCGCACGCCGCGTACCGCAGGATCTCCCGCAGCCGTACGACCATCGCCGCCCTGCTCATGGACCAGAAGGTCATCGCGGGCGTCGGCAACGTCTACCGTGCCGAGGTCCTCTTCCGGCACCGCATCGACCCCTACCGCGCGGGCAGGGACATCACCCCCGCCCAGTGGGACGCCATCTGGACGGACCTCGTCGAGCTGATGCGCGAAGGCGTCCGCAACAACCGCATCGACACCGTCCGCCCGGAACACACCCCCGAGGCCATGGGCCGCCCGCCCCGCGTCGACGACCACGGCGGCGAGGTCTACGTCTACCGCCGGGCCACCCTGCCCTGCCACATCTGTGGCGGCGAGATCCGCACCGCCGACCTCGCAGCCCGCAACCTCTTCTGGTGCCCGGACTGCCAGACCCCGTAAGGCACTTGCTCCCGCTTCCCGCTCAGAAGCCGTGCGGCAGCCACGGCGCGACGGAAGACCCGAAGCCCACCGAAGCCTCCGCCAGCGCCCCCCGCCGCAGCTCACGCACCCGCCCGGCGGCGCCCAGCGCGTCCAGGCTCACACCACCGAGGTAGGCAGCCCCCAACTCCCGTACGGACAGGGCGAGATCGGCCGGGTCCGTCGTACGCTCGCAGGACGCCCCCTTGGCGTTCCCGCTCAGCCGCCAACGCCCGGTGTTCCAGGGGCAGAAGGCGTCCTCGACGTCGAACACCACGTCCACCGGCGCCTGATACGTGCGCGCCGCGAGCGCGGCCCCTACGTCCACCAGCCGTACGTGCAGGGCGTCCTTCACCCGCACCACGCACCGCCGCAGGTCCGAGACCTGGTGCTGCCATGCCTCGTCCGCCGGCCGCGACCACGCCTTCACCGTGGACGTCAGGTCGATGCCGAACAGGAACCGCCACAGCGCGGCCTCCGCCGCCGGGTCCAGCGCCTGGACGTCCCGCACCAGCACCGTGCCACACGGGCCGTTGCCGTCCCACTCCGGCTTCACCCTGAAACGCGCGTAACCGACGACCTCGCCGTCCCGCTTCGCCAGCACGCACTGGATCGGCGAGCCGCCCTCCCGGTCGCTCTCCGGGTCGAGCAGCCCGAGCCGTTCCCACCCGGGCAGCCGCGCGATCATCCCCGGCCGACCGGGCACCTTGCGCGCGTACACCGCCTCGCACGCGTCGACGACATCGGCCGCCACGGCGTACCGCAGACGTACGTCATCGGTGCCGGGCGGCACGGACAGCCGTACCCGAGCCGTGTCGATCTCGGCGCTCACCTGGAAGGTGCCGACGCCGTAGCCGAACCGGCCGTAGATCTCCGGCTCGGACGCGGTCAGCACCGCGAGCGGCCAGCCCCACTCGCGCACGTCGTCCAGCTGCCGGCGCATCATCGACGTCAGGACGCCCCGCCTGCGGTGGGTCGCGGCGACACTGACCATCGTGACCCCGGCCGCGGGCACGGCTGCACCGCCGGGCACGGTGACCCGGAAACTGAACGCCCCGGCCGTCCCCACGCACACGTCCCCGTCCCAGGCGCCGATGGAGCGGTCGAGCTCGGTGAGCGAGTTCCACAACTCCCGCTCCTCAGCCGCTTCCGGAACGCCGCCGAAGCCGCGGATCAGCGTGTCGTACCAGGTGTTCCACTCGTCCTGCCGCAGCACCCGCAGCTCGGGGAGGCCGGTGTCGCTCGCACTGTCTTTCGCCATGAACCATGCCTACCAGGGCATTGCAGGACGAGCGAGGGAATTTCTCTTTGGCGGCGGCAAGGCGGCTTTCCGTGAAGTTCACTGTGAAGTTGAACCTCGGACGGGGGACAAGTGGGACCTCCCGTGCCAAGCAGCTGGTCCGATGGATAGGGTCCCGAACTAATGGCAGCAGGACGAGACCGCCGCACGGTGGCCGAGACGTTCACGGCCCGGTTGAAGATGCAGTGGCACCGGGCCCGTGTCGGCATGCGCAGAAGCGCCGTGGACTACTTCCGCGGCGACGGCTCGGACTGGATCGCGCTGGCCGGCCTGCTCCTCATGGTGCCCCTGATCTGCGCCCTCACGATGGCCAACCCGGTGTGGTTCTCCCCGGCCGCGCTGGTGCTGCCGATCGTGGCGGGCGGACTGCTGCTGCGCCCGGCGAGCCTGCTGGGCCTGTACGCGGCGGCGGCCACCGCCCTCATCGTGGAGTCGGTACAGCTGGGGCCGTACACCGAAGGGCCGTCGAGAGTCACCCCCGGTGTGGTCCTGGTCGTGGCGGCCTGCGGTTTCTTCGGGCTGCTCATCGCGCAGTTCCGCAGCCGGGTGGGCGTGCCCTGGCGGCGCGGCGGCACCATGCTGTTCGACCTGCGTGAACGTATCCGCGTGCAGAGCGAGCTGCCCGGCCTGCCGCACGGCTGGCACCACGAGATGGCCCTGCGCCCCGCTGGCGGCCAGTCCTTCTCGGGCGACTTCGTGGTGGCGGCGCGCACCAACGGCGGACGCACACTGGAGGTCGTCCTGACGGACGTGTCCGGCAAGGGCATGGACGCCGGCTCCCGGGCCCTGCTGCTCTCCGGTGCCTTCGGCGGCCTCCTGGGCAGCCTGCCCCCGCACGCGTTCCTCCCTGCGGCCAACGGCTATCTCCTGCGCCAGGACTGGGACGAGGGCTTCGCGACCTCGATCCACCTCGTCCTGGACCTGGACTCCGGCGACTACGAGCTCTACTCGGCGGGCCACCCGCCGGGGCTGCAACTGAGCGCGGGCACCGGCCGCTGGGAGGAGAAGGCGGCCGAGGGCCCCCTCCTCGGCGTGTACGACGGGGCCCAGTTCGACCCCGTCAAGGGCACGCTGCGCCCCGGCGACGTACTGATGCTCTTCACCGACGGTCTGGTCGAGACGTCCGACCGCGACATCGTCGAGGGCATCGACCGCCTCACCGGCGAGGCCGACCGCTATGTGGCCGGCGGCTTCCACGGAGCCGCCTGGCATCTCATCGAGGCCGTCGCGAAGGACGTCAACGACGACAGGGCACTGCTGCTGATCTGCCGCGAGGGCCCCACGGCCACGGCGGCCCGCTGAGCCGCGACACTGGGGGGATGACCGAGACACCCCAGGGCGATCAGCCGGAGAAACAGCGGGAGCGGCCGGTGAGGCAACGGGAACAGCTGTCCCTCGCCGAAGTGGAGGCCGTCGCCCGAGCCGCTCACGCCGACCAGACGGACAAGGCCGGCCGCCCCTACACCGAGCACCTGAAGGCCGTCGCCGACGGTGTACGGGCCCGGGGCGGCGACGACGACCAGATCGCGGCGGCCTGGCTGCACGACGCCGTGGAGGACGACGCGCTGTCCGACCGGTGGCTGGAGGAAGCCGCGCTGAGCCGTCGTACGAAGGACGTCGTGCGCGCCGTCACCAAGCGGGCCGGGGAGTCGGCCGAGGCGTACGCGGGGCGCATCCTCGCCACGCCGGGCGCGCTGTTGGTGAAGGAGGCGGACCTGGCGCACAACGCGGATCCGGTGCGGCTCGCGGTCCTGGACGAGGAGACCCGGAAACGACTGACCGAGAAGTACGCACGGATGCGCGCACTTCTCGGTCTGGTAGGTCGGAGTTCGTCCTGATCGTCCTGATCGTCCGGAACTTCCGTATCAGGCGTTGACCTTCTCGCGTGGCGCCACGCCCTCGCGCCGCTCGCGCTCGCGGGCCAGCTCCGCCGCGTCCCGCTTGAAGGCCCACTCCATCTTGGGCTCCATCGCGAACCGGAACGCCCGCTGCACCGGCTTGGTGCACAGCAGGGTGACACCGGCCGCCGCGAGAACGCTGACGAAGATCGCGCCGAGCGGGGTGTGCAGCCAGGCGGCCTCGAACCAGCCCTGGTAGTCACCGGCCTTCACGACGAATCCGTGCAGCAGATAGCCGTAGAGCGTGCCCGCGCCGAGCGCCGTGAACCACATGTGGCGGCGTGGGACCCAGGCGAAGAAGCAGGCCGTCAGCAGCAGCGAGCAGCCGAACATCGCCAGCACCATGACCGGGCCGGTCCACCACGGCGCGCCCAGCTCCTGGGCGGAGTCACGGTGGTAGAACCACGCGGTGTTCATGCGCGGCACCGCCCAGTACCCGACGACCAGCGCGACCAGGCCCACCGGCACCGACAGCATCCGCACCGTGCGGGTGCGCACCATGTGGAAGTGCTCCGCCTTCATGCACAGGCCCAGCACGAAGTACGGCAGGAACTGAAGGACCCGCTGGAGGTCGAGGTCGTCGCCGATCTCCGGGGTCACCGTCGCCGCCATGGCGAGGCCGAGCGCGATCGGCAGCGGCCAGCGCACCATCTTCCAGATGGGGGTGGTCAGCCGCCAGATGAACAGCGCGCACAGGAACCAGGTCAGGTACCACGGGTCCAGGATGGAGATGTCCTGGCTCGGGTCGTCGTCGATCCAGCGCTTGAAGAGCGGATAGGCCGCCTCGAAGAGGATGTACGGCACCGCGACACCGGTGATCAGCCGCTTCATCCGGCTGGGGCTCGCGTCGAAACTGCGTGAGAAGAAGCCGGAGATGATGATGAACGCCGGCATGTGGAAGGTGTACACGATGGTGTACACGGTCTCCAGGAGCCGGCTGTCGCCCTTGATGGGCTCCCACGCGTGTCCTATGGCGACCAGCACGATCGCCAGGTACTTGGCGTTGTCGAAGAACGCGTCGCGCTGCTTGGCGCCGGCGGTCGCGGATCTCTCGTTCGCCTGAGCCTTCTTGTTCTGCGGCGAGCGCGGACTCGGCACTCCGTCCGCCGACGACTCTGCCGGGGGGAGTGGCGCTCTGTTGTGGCCGTGCGGGCGCAGCGAGTTCGTCACAGACCCTCCCGCCGGAATCCGGGGGAGTCGATCCAAGACCTGGCTGCGCATGCGGGGGACGAGGCAGCGTGGAACATCTGAGGCACCCTAGCGTTGCCAGTGGGATTTCGTAAAACCTGCGAGGTCATTACCGGTTATTGCAGTCGACGTCATGTGTGCAGCGAACATGCACCTGCTGGACGCCTGTTGGGCGACCGCCTTGTCCGGATTCATCCTGACTAAAAGGTGCATATGGCCAGGAGGCGGCTCCGGTGTAATGATCAGTGCGCGGTAAATTCGAAATCCCTGCGAACACGTTGTGTGGCATTGGAAACGATCCCGTCGAATTCCCGCTGCGGGTGTCCTCTCGAAATGCTGTGCGGGCACAACGCGAGAGGTCGGTGCGCGCGGTGGACGCGCACAGATCCGGCACAGGTGTGGCGAACGAAACGTCATGGGCCGCATAGCGGGGCCTGGTTGGTGGCACGATGGTTCTGGCGGGGTGCGCGGGGTTGCGTCCCCGGGCCGGGAGAGCGGACCGACCGAGGGTGTGATCTGTTGTGGCCATTTCGCTGTCAGTGGTGTTGCTGTTGGCGATCATCTTGGTGGTGTTGATCCGTGGCGGTTCCCTGAAGGCCGGCCCCGCCGTCGTCGCCGTGCTGTTCGGCTTCTTCCTCGCCTCGACCGGCATGGCCGACGACATCCAGCGCTTCCTCAACTCGATAGCGGAGACCATCAACTCGATCCAGTTCTAGGTCCACGGGGCGGCCCGGAAACGTACGGATACCCCCGATCGTGATCGTCGAACGACCCGGTCGGGGGCGTCCGGACGCCGCTGCGCGAGACGGACCCGTGGAGCTGGGCTGACCACCGCATCGAGACCCGCCTCGCCTCCGACGGCATGGGCGCGGTGCCCCTGGGTCCGTTCCGCCCCGGAGGCCACCTCGCCCTCACGGCTGCGCACACGCAGCACGCCGACGACGACGAGTTCCGCACCCGGTTCCGCCGTGCGGTGGCTGCATCGGGTCAGCGGCACCTTCCCCGCCTCCGTCGCGCCCCTCGGCCGCAACGCCCTACCCACCCCGGCAACGACCTCGACAGCCACGCTCACCGCAACGGCCCGCTCCCGCCGTCCGAGTTGCGGCCCGTTCGGCAGCCCGATCCCTTGCGAGACGGCGTGAAGCGGCGCCCTCTCGCCCGTCGTCCACCCCCTGTGCGCAGCCTCCCGGCCCAGCGCCGGGTCATCCTGCCGGACGCCGACGGCACCGGCGGACGCCTCGGCGCTCGGTGTGCTCGGTGGCCGTGGGGGCCCTGTGAAGCCGCCGACGCATGGGCGATCATGAGCCCATGAATCTTGCATTACGCCGCACAGCGGCCTCAGCGGCCCTGGCGACCGGCATCGGCGTCGCAGCCTGGCTGGTCTTCGGCTCCCCCCAGAGCTGGGAGGGCACCTTGAGATGGCTCCGCCACGGCCTGGCCCTGGCATCCCTGGGCACCATCACCCTCGCCGCCCGCTGGATGTTCCCCGGAGATCCAAAGAGCTGAACACGGCCCCCGGAAACACTCAGGGCCAGGCCGAGGAATCATCCTCTGACCTGGCCCTGAGTCGTACAGAGCGGGCGACGGGAATCGAACCCGCGTAGCTAGTTTGGAAGACTAGGGCTCTACCATTGAGCTACGCCCGCACAGCGACGCGCCGCAGGTCGGTGACCGCGGCACTGAAGGCATCGTAGCGGGTCGGGACCCCTTGTCGCACACCCCGTAAATGCGGCGTCCCCACTGTCGGCGGGCATGTACCCTACGTGTCGCACCAGCACGGGGTGTGGCGCAGCTTGGTAGCGCGTCCGCTTTGGGAGCGGAAGGCCGTGGGTTCAAATCCCGCCACCCCGACCATGACCGGCCACGCCGCCCGCGACCGGCCCCCACCGGTTCCAGGGCCGCCCGGTCGCCCCAGGCCAGACGCGGGACGACCTCGGACGATCGCGTCCCGTGATCGCCTTTGGGGGCGTGTCGCCGCTGCCGTTACTATGCAAGCTGCACGCCCGTGTGTCTCTCCGTACGAAGTACACGATCCTCCGGGCGGCGAATCCGCCGGACCAGTCTGGCTCCGGCAGAACCCAAGAAGTCAGCCACAAGGAGACCGAACCGTGAAGAGCGCCGTGGAGACCCTGAACCCGACCCGGGTTCGGCTCACTGTCGAGGTGCCCTTCGAGGAGCTCAAGGACAGCCTCGACGCGGCGTACAAGAAGATCAACCAGCAGGTCACGGTGAAGGGCTTCCGCAAGGGCAAGATCCCGGCCCGCGTCATCGACCAGCGGTTCGGCCGTGGCGCCGTGCTGGAGGAGGCCGTCAACGACGCGCTCCCGAAGTTCTACACCGAGGCGGTCAACGAGGCCGAGCTCAACGTCCTCGGCCAGCCCGAGGTCGACATCACCGAGCTGAAGGACGGCGAGACGCTGAACTTCACCGCCGAGGTCGACGTCCGCCCCGCCATCGAGATCCCGGACTACTCCGGCATCGAGG
Organism: Streptomyces sp. M41; assembly: GCF_043673425.1. Classification (NCBI taxonomy): domain Bacteria; kingdom Bacillati; phylum Actinomycetota; class Actinomycetes; order Kitasatosporales; family Streptomycetaceae; genus Streptomyces; species Streptomyces sp. M41. Next base: position 82,491 of record NZ_JBIMKE010000008.1, read on the forward strand.
TCGAGGTCGACGCCGTCGAGGTCACCGACGAGGACGTCGAGAAGTCGGTCGAGCAGCTCCGTGAGCGCTTCGCCTCCACCTCCCCGGTCGAGCGCGCCGCCGAGGACGGCGACGTCGTCACGATCGACCTGGAGGCCAAGGTCGACGGCGAGGTCCTCGAGGACGGCGTCGCGAGCGGCGTCTCCTACACCATCGGCTCCGGCGAGCTGCTGGACGGCATCGACGACGCCGTGAAGGGCCTCGAGGCCGGTGGCGAGGCCACCTTCACCTCCGAGCTGAAGGGCGGCTCTGCGGCCGGCAAGGAGGCCGAGGTCACCGTCAAGGTCACCCAGGTCGCCGCGCGTGAACTGCCCGAGCTGGACGACGAGTTCGCGCAGCTCGCCTCCGAGTTCGACACCCTCGACGAGCTGAAGGCCGACAGCCGCAAGCGCCTCGAGAACATGAAGCAGTACGACCAGGCCACGCAGGCCCAGGAGCGCGTCCTGGAGAAGCTGCTGGAGCTCGTCGAGGTGCCCGTCCCCGAGAAGCTGCTCGAGGACGAGGTCAACACCCGCAAGCACAACCTGGAGCACCACCAGCTCGGCCAGATGGGCCTCGACCTCGAGAAGTACCTCGAGATCCAGGGCAAGACGGTCGAGGAGTTCGACGCCGAGACCAAGGACGCCGCGGTCAAGGGCATCAAGACCCAGTTCGTGCTCGACGAGCTCGTCAAGCAGGAGAAGCTGAACGTCAGCCAGGAGGAGCTCACCGAGCACCTCATGCGCCGCGCCGCTTCCTCCGGCATGTCCCCCGACCAGTTCGCCCAGGCGGTCGTCGAGGGCGGCCAGGTTCCGCTCCTGGTCGGCGAGGTCGCCCGCGGCAAGGCCCTGGCCGTCGTGGTCGAGAAGGCCACGGTCAAGGACACCGACGGCGAGATCATCGACATGTCCGACGAGGACGAGGTCGAGCAGGCCACCGAGACGGTGGAGGCCGCCGAGGGCACCGCCGACGAGGCCGCCGAGGCGAAGACCGAGGGCTGAGCCCACGGCACCGCAGCAGCACGTGGAAGGGCCCCGGGGACGGACGACGTCCCCGGGGCCCTTCCGTCGTCCGGCGGGCGGGTGCGCTCGCGCGGCGCATGCGCTCACAGCGAACACTCCCTGAACCGGGATTGCGGCACAGGGCCACCGCGTTAGGGTCCATGAGTATGAGGGCAGGGGAGTCCCCGTTGCCCACGCAGAAGACGTGAGACGGCCCGGCGCCGTCGTAAGACGAGCAGGTGGATACGTGACGAATCTGATGCCCTCCGCCGCCGGCGAGCCTTCCATCGGCGGTGGCCTCGGCGACCATGTCTACAACCGACTGCTCGGCGAGCGGATCATCTTCCTCGGCCAGCCGGTGGACGACGACATCGCGAACAAGATCACCGCACAGCTGCTGCTCCTTGCCGCCGACCCGGACAAGGACATTTACCTGTACATCAACAGCCCGGGCGGTTCGATCACGGCCGGCATGGCGATCTACGACACCATGCAGTACATCAAGAACGACGTGGTGACCATCGCCATGGGCCTCGCCGCCTCCATGGGCCAGTTCCTGCTGAGCGCGGGCACCCCGGGCAAGCGTTTCGCGCTGCCGAACGCCGAGATCCTGATCCACCAGCCCTCCGCGGGCCTGGCCGGTTCGGCCTCCGACATCAAGATCCACGCCGAGCGGCTGCTGTACACGAAGAAGCGCATGGCCGAGCTCACGGCCCTGCACACCGGCCAGTCGGTCGAGCAGGTCACCCGTGACTCGGACCGCGACCGCTGGTTCGACGCGAGCGAGGCCAAGGAGTACGGCCTCATCGACGACGTGATCGCCACGGCCGCCGGTATGCCGGGCGGCGGCGGCACCGGGGCCTGAGCCCCAGCGGATGGCCACAGCGCCCCCGCACAGCCCCCAGCCGACCGCCTCAGCCCCTAGGAGACAGACAGTGAACGACTTCCCCGGCAGCGGCCTGTACGACCGCACGCGAGCCCAGTACACGGGTCCCGCCGCCGAGTCCCGCTATGTGATCCCGCGCTTCGTCGAGCGCACCTCGCAGGGCATCCGCGAGTACGACCCGTACGCGAAGCTCTTCGAGGAGCGCGTGATCTTCCTCGGCGTGCAGATCGACGACGCCTCCGCCAACGACGTCATGGCGCAGCTGCTGTGCCTGGAGTCGATGGACCCCGACCGGGACATCTCGGTCTACATCAACAGCCCGGGCGGCTCCTTCACCGCGCTCACGGCCATCTACGACACGATGCAGTTCGTGAAGCCGGACATCCAGACGGTCTGCATGGGCCAGGCGGCCTCCGCCGCCGCCGTCCTGCTGGCCGCGGGCACGCCCGGCAAGCGCATGGCGCTGCCGAACGCGCGCGTGCTGATCCACCAGCCGTTCAGCGAGACCGGCCGCGGTCAGGTCTCCGACCTGGAGATCGCCGCCAACGAGATCCTGCGGATGCGCTCGCAGCTGGAGGAACTGCTGGCCAAGCACTCCACCACGCCGATCGAGAAGGTCCGCGAGGACATCGAGCGCGACAAGATCCTCACGGCCGAGGACGCGCTGTCGTACGGCCTGATCGACCAGATCATCTCCACCCGGAAGATGAACAACGCCGACGTTCGCTGACGCGGACCGGGTATTGTCTGCTGCCCCTTGGCACGGTTTGGGACGGTGCACGTCAAAGTGAACCGCGCCAAGGGGGGCCCGAACCGGGGGCCAGGCAAGGTACCGTCGGACATAAGGCAGCACCAGGAGCCGCTGGATCCGAAACGTCCAGTCGTCTCCCAGGCGAAGGGGAAGCACACCGTGGCACGCATCGGTGACGGCGGCGATCTGCTCAAGTGCTCGTTCTGCGGCAAGAGCCAGAAGCAGGTCAAGAAGCTCATCGCAGGCCCTGGTGTGTACATCTGCGACGAGTGCATCGATCTCTGCAACGAGATCATCGAGGAAGAGCTCGCGGAGACCAGTGAGGTCCGCTGGGAGGAACTGCCCAAGCCGCGCGAGATCTACGAGTTCCTCGAGGGGTACGTGGTCGGCCAGGAGGCGGCGAAGAAGGCCCTCTCCGTCGCCGTCTACAACCACTACAAGCGCGTCCAGGCCGGTGAGAACGGCGGCGCCCAAGGGCGCGACGACGCCATCGAGTTGGCGAAGTCCAACATCCTGCTGCTGGGCCCCACCGGCTCCGGCAAGACCCTGCTCGCCCAGACCCTGGCCCGCATGCTGAACGTCCCGTTCGCCATCGCCGACGCGACGGCGCTGACGGAGGCCGGATACGTCGGCGAGGACGTAGAGAACATCCTGCTCAAGCTGATCCAGGCGGCCGACTACGACGTCAAGAAGGCCGAGACCGGGATCATCTACATCGACGAGATCGACAAGGTCGCCCGGAAGAGCGAAAACCCCTCGATCACGCGTGACGTGTCCGGTGAGGGCGTCCAGCAGGCCCTGCTGAAGATCCTCGAAGGCACGACGGCCTCGGTCCCGCCGCAGGGCGGTCGCAAGCACCCGCACCAGGAGTTCATCCAGATCGACACGACGAACGTCCTGTTCATCGTGGGCGGCGCGTTCGCCGGTCTGGAGAAGATCATCGAGTCCCGGGCCGGCGCCAAGGGCATCGGCTTCGGCGCCACGATCCGCTCCAAGCGGGAGCTGGAGGCCAAGGACCAGTTCGAGGACGTCATGCCCGAGGACCTGGTCAAGTTCGGCATGATCCCCGAGTTCATCGGCCGCCTCCCGGTCATCACCAGCGTGCACAACCTGGACCGGGAAGCCCTCCTCCAGATCCTGGTCGAGCCGCGCAACGCACTCGTCAAGCAGTACCAGCGCCTCTTCGAACTCGACGGCGTGGAGCTGGACTTCGAGCGTGAGGCCCTGGAAGCCATCGCCGACCAGGCCATCCTCCGCCAGACCGGCGCACGCGGCCTGCGCGCCATCATGGAGGAGGTCCTGATGTCGGTGATGTACGAGGTGCCTTCCCGCAAGGACGTGGCGAGGGTCGTCATCACGGCGGACGTCGTCCACTCGAACGTGAACCCGACCCTCATTCCGCGGGACGCGCGCCGCGGGCCGGGCGAGCAGAAGTCGGCGTAGGCAATTAGGTCAGAGCGGTGGGCCGGGTGAGTCACTGAGCGGTTGCTGAAGGCCCGTCGTACGGCTCAATGAGAGAAGGCCGCCCCTGGCTGTGCCAGGGGCGGCCTAACTCCTACCTGGTGCGGCTGCTCTCTAGGCCCACGAGCAGGCCTTGAAGGCGTGTTGCTGCCTCACGCCAAGCCTCATGAGCGCGTTCCAGCACTCCGGGTTGGGTACGTTACCCGGAAGGGCGAACCAGCTGCAGGCTATTTTTGTCTTAGGCCCTATCGTGTACAGTCCGTAGCTCTTCAAGACGCCTGTGCACTGAGCGACGTTGGCGGATGCGGGCGTTGCTGTCGCCAGCGGGATGATAGTCCCCGCAACTACAAGACCTGCCACGGCAAATGCTCGCTTGAGCACGTTAGATCCCCTCGATGCATTTCGATGCCCTGGTCATGGGCATGATCAGCATAGCGGATCATCGGTTAGCATGTCCGTTCGCTTGGATTGGAGCCCAGGGTCCTCTGATGCGCGGCCATTCGCGAGCGGTCCTGGAGTCATCGCGGAACAGGACGCCCCTTGCCAGACGGGCGCGGCCTGCACGCCGCCATTCGCAGGAGCGGGGCGGGAGTAGAGGCGAGGTAGCCGCCTTCGTAAATTCGTAATGCCTGGGAGTGCGAGCGAATTCGAGCGCCTTTCGGTGCACTCCAGAAAAATGATTAGGTCATGTGCGCGCTCTATTCCCCGGCGCAGTCACGGCTGTAGTGACATCCCGCATGAGAGGGGCCCAACCACAACGTTGAGCCCCGCTCATGAGGGAGAGGCATTAGGCTTTCTGGCGCACGTCATTGCGGAGCTTGACGGCCAGGTCAGCGGTGTCATCGATAGAGTTGCCATCCCCGCTGGCAAGATCGGCCAGACCGAACGACGTCACTACGGCGACGGTACTGTGATCACCCCAGACGCACATGGGCATCTTGAAGCTTTCCGGGGCACCGGCGCTCGCGCCCGACGGGTCGTTGTTCGTGATCTCGGCTTCCTGGCACTTCATGATGCCGTTCTTGAAGCCCGACGGCGAGACCTCCTCGGGGCTGCCGATGAGCTTTCCGGTGCTGCTGTCGCCGCTCTGGTCCTTCTCGGACTCTGTCTTCAGCTTCGCGAACATCGCATCGACCACGGCTTCCGGGTCGTCAATGGTGCCGTAGACGCCGCTGAAGGAGAGGTTCTTCGCGCTGAGCCCCGTGCCCTTGACGTAACCCGCGCTGACGTCCTGGGGGTCCTTAACCCCCCACTTCTCGAATTCCGCCTTGTCATCCCCGGTCATCGAGTCTGCGGAGGCGGCGTTGTTCGACTTCTTGTACTCGCCGTTCAGCACCGTCGCCGGCGTGGTCAGCTTGTGCGCGCCGTCGTCCTCGACGCCGCCCGCGCCGGCACCCCCGCCGATCAGGAAGTACGCGCCCACGCCGATCGCCGCCACGACCGCCACCGCGCCGATGATCAGGCCGGTCTTCTTGCCGCCGCCGGCCGGAGCCGGGGGCTGGGGCATGCCGTACGGGGCCTGGCCGTAGGGCGGCTGGGGCTGCTGGCCGTACGGGTTCGGCTGCTGGGGCGGGACGCCCGGGGCCTGCTGCGGGTAGCCGTAACCGGGCTGGGGCTGGGGCGGCGGAGCCTGCTGGGGGTAGCCGTAGCCGGGCTGGGGTGCCTGCGGCTGCTGGCCGTACGGACCCGGCTGGCCGTACGGACCGGGCTGCTGGGGCTGCCCGCCGTACGGGCCCGGCTGGTTGTAGCTCATTTCTGGGTTCCCCTCCAGATGCTTATGCGTTCACGACATCCTGGCGCAAAGCCAACGGGCGCACGGCATCGGGGGGTGCACCGTTACAGAACAAACGCGTTTCGGGACACGCCCGCGACACCCCTAAACTGAGCGCGTGACCGAGAACGCTCAGCAGCAGCCACCAGCGCCCAGCACCGAACTGCCGACCCAGTACGCGCCGGCCGACGTAGAGGGGCCGCTGTACGAGCGCTGGGTAGAGCGCGGTTACTTCGCGGCGGACGAGAAGAGCGAGAAGCCGCCGTACACCATCGTCATCCCGCCGCCGAACGTCACGGGCAGCCTGCACCTCGGGCACGCCTTCCAGCACACGCTGATGGACGCCCTCACCCGCCGCAAGCGCATGCAGGGATACGAGTCGCTGTGGCTGCCGGGCATGGACCACGCCGGTATCGCCACGCAGAACAAGGTCGAGCAGCAGCTCGCCGAGGAGGGCAAGTCCCGGCACGACCTCGGCCGCGAGGAGTTCGTCGAGCGCGTCTGGCAGTGGAAGGAGGAGTACGGCGGGAAGATCCTCGGCCAGATGCGTCGCCTCGGCGACGGCGTCGACTGGAACCGCGAGCGGTTCACCATGGACGAGGGCCTGTCCAAGGCCGTCCTCACCATCTTCAAGAAGCTCTACGACGACGAGCTGATCTACCGCGCCGAGCGCATCATCAACTGGTGCCCGCGCTGTCTGACGGCGATCTCCGACATCGAGGTCGAGTACCAGGAGGACGACGGCGAGCTCATCTCCATCAAGTACGGCGAGGGGGACGACACCCTGGTCGTCGCCACGACGCGTGCGGAGACCATGCTCGGTGACACCGCCGTCGCCGTCCACCCCGACGACGAGCGTTACCGGCACCTGATCGGCAAGCGCATCAAGCTGCCGTTGACCGACCGCCACATCCCGGTCGTCGCCGACAGCCATGTCGACCCCGAGTTCGGCACCGGCGCCGTCAAGGTGACCCCGGCCCACGACCCGAACGACTTCGCCATCGGCCAGCGGCACGGCCTGGAGTCGATCACCGTCATGGACGAGCGCGCGGTCATCACCGCGCACGGCCCGTTCCAGGGCCTGGACCGCTTCGAGGCCCGCAGCGCCATCGTCGGGGCGCTGCGCTCGCAGGGCCGGATCGTCGCCGAGAAGCGCCCGTACGTCCACTCCGTCGGCCACTGCTCGCGCTGCAAGACCACCATCGAGCCGCGCCTTTCCATGCAGTGGTGGGTCAAGGTCGGCCCGCTCGCGAAGGCCGCGGGTGACGCGGTCCGCGACGGCCGGGTGAAGATCCACCCGGAGGACATGTCGAAGCGCTACTTCGACTGGGTCGACAACATGAACGACTGGTGCATCTCGCGCCAGTTGTGGTGGGGCCACCGCATCCCGGTCTGGTACGGCCCGGACGGCGAGATCGTCTGCGTCGGACCCGACGAGGAGCCGCCGACCGGCGAGGGCTGGACGCAGGACACGGACGTCCTCGACACCTGGTTCTCCTCCGGCCTGTGGCCGTTCTCCACCCTGGGCTGGCCCGAACAGAGCGCGGACCTGCGGAAGTTCTACTCGACGGACGTCCTGCTGACCGGCCACGACATCATCTTCTTCTGGGTCGCCCGGATGATGATGTTCGGTCTGTACGCGATGGACGGCGAGGTGCCGTTCAAGACCATCGCGCTGACCGGTCTGGTCCGCGACGAGCGCGGCAAGAAGATGTCGAAGTCCTTCGGCAATGTCGTCGACCCGCTCGACTGGATGGACAAGTACGGCTCCGACGCCGTCCGCTTCACCCTGGCCCGCGGCGCCAACCCCGGCACGGACGTGCCGATCGGCGAGGACTGGGTCCAGGCGTCGAGGAACTTCGCCAACAAGATTTGGAACGCCACGCGGTTCGCCATGATGAACGGCGCGACCGTCGAGGGCCCGCTCCCCGACCCGGCGGACATGTCGGCGACGGACCGCTGGATCCTGTCCCGCCTGAACAAGACGGTCGCCGACGTCGACGCGTTCTACGAGGACTTCCAGTTCGCCAAGTTGTCGGACGCGCTCTACCACTTCGCGTGGGACGAGGTCTTCGACTGGTACGTCGAGCTGTCGAAGACGACGTTCGCCGCGGGCGGCGCGAGCGCCGAGGTCTCCAAGCGCGTCCTCGGCGAGGTCCTGGACGTCACGCTGAAGCTGCTGCACCCGGTGGTCCCGTTCGTCACCGAGACCCTCTGGACGACGCTCACCGGCGGCGAGTCCGTCGTCGTCGCCGACTGGCCCGGCGACAGCGGCTTCCGGGACGCGGCGGCGGAGCAGGAGATCGCCGTTCTCCAGCAGGTCATCACCGAGGTCCGCCGCTTCCGCGCCGACCAGGGCCTCCAGCCCGGCCAGCGGGTCCCGGCCCGTCTGAAGCTGGACGGCACCGCACTCGCCCCGCACGAGCCGGCCATCCGCCAGCTGCTGCGCCTCCAGCCGGAGGGCGAGACCTTCTCGGCCACGGCGACCCTGCCGGTCGCGGGCGCGGAGGTGGCCCTGGACCTCTCCGGCGCGATCGACGTCGCGGCCGAGCGCAAGCGCCTGGCCAAGGACCTCGCCGCCGCCGAGAAGGAGAAGTCCCAGGCCACGGCCAAGCTCGGCAACGAGGCCTTCCTGGCGAAGGCCCCGGACCAGGTGGTCGACAAGATCCGCGGCCGACTGGCGAAGGCGGACGAGGACATCGCCCGGATCACCGCGCAGCTGGAGAGGCTCCCGCAGGCGTAGGTGTCGCGTACGGCAGTCACGGCCCCCGGTGCTTTCCAGCGCCGGGGGCCTTCACGTACGGCGGGGGCGCGGGGAACACCAGGGCGCACCGGAAACACCAGGGGCGCGGTGAACCACGCGACCAGCCGAAGGCGCGGGGACCCGCGCGACCAGCCCTCACCGACCCATGAGCCGCCCGCCGACCCGCACACCCCAGTCCTTGGGCGCGCTGTCAGTCGCCCTCCGTAGACTGGCCCCGTGAGCGACCAGAACGAGCCCGACCCCCTCGACTCCTTCGAAGAGATCATCGCCGCCGAGACCGACCGCGACCCCGATCTCGCGGTCATCGAGGCCGGCAGCCGCACCCTGCGCACCCAGGGCGGCCCGCCGCAGGCCGACGTGCCCGCGCGCCCCGAGGACCCCGAGGTCGACAAGGCCCTGCGCGAGGTCGAGGCGGAGCTGGCCACCCGGTGGGGCGAGACCAAGCTGGAGCCCTCGGTCAGCCGTATCGCCGCGCTCATGGACGTCCTGGGGGAGCCGCAGCGGTCGTACCCCTCGATCCACATCACCGGCACCAACGGCAAGACGTCGACGGCCCGCATGATCGAGGCCCTGCTCGGCGCCTTCGAGCTGCGCACCGGCCGCTACACCTCCCCGCACGTCCAGTCGATCACCGAGCGGATCAGCCTCGACGGCGCCGCGATCTCCGCCGAGCGGTTCATCGAGACGTATCAGGACATCAAGCCGTACATCGAGATGGTCGACGCCTCTCAGGAGTACCGCCTGTCCTTCTTCGAGGTGCTCACGGGCATGGCGTACGCCGCCTTCGCGGACGCGCCCGTCGACGTCGCGGTCGTCGAGGTCGGCATGGGCGGCTCCTGGGACGCCACCAATGTGATCGACGGTGACGTCGCCGTCGTGACCCCCATAGACCTCGACCACACCGACCGGCTCGGTGGCACCCCCGGCGAGATCGCCACCGAGAAGGCCGGCATCGTCAAGCAGGACGCCACCGTGATCATGGCCCAGCAGCCGGTGGACGCCGCCCAGGTGCTGCTGAAGAAGGCCGTGGAGGTCAATGCCACGGTCGCCCGCGAGGGCCTGGAGTTCGGCGTCGTCTCGCGCCAGGTCGCCGTCGGCGGACAGTTGGCCACACTTCGCGGACTGGGCGGGGAGTACCCCGAGGTGTACCTGCCGCTGCACGGCGCGCACCAGGCGCACAACGCCGCCGTCGCGCTCGCCGCGGTCGAGGCGTTCTTCGGCGTCGGCGCCGCCCGCGCCGAACCGCTCGACATCGACACGGTCCGCAAGGCCTTCGCCGCCGTCGCCTCGCCGGGGCGGATGGAGGTCGTACGGCGCTCTCCGACCGTCGTGCTGGACGCCGCCCACAATCCGGCCGGCGCCCGGGTCACAGCCGAGGCGGTGGGGGAGGCGTTCGACTTCAGCCGGCTGATCGGTGTCGTCGGCGCGAGCGGCGACAAGAACGTCCGGGGGCTGCTGGAGGCCTTCGAGCCGATCTTCGCCGAGGTCGTCGTCACCCAGAACTCCTCGCACCGTGCCATGGACGCCGACGAACTCGCCGCCATCGCCGTCGAGGTGTTCGGCGACGAGCGCGTACAGGTCGAGCCGAGGCTGCCGGACGCTCTGGAGGCCGCGATCACGCTGGCCGAGGAGGAAGGCGAGTTCGCGGGCGGCGGGGTGCTCGTCACCGGGTCCGTCATCACCGTCGGGGAAGCCCGGCTGCTGCTGGGGAAGGGCTGAGTCAAGCATGCGTACGCTCTGTTCCTCGACGCTGATCGGCGAGTTCTTCGTCATCGGCTTCGCCGGCCTGGTCGCGATGAAGGACCCCGATCTGTCCATGACGCAGGTGTGGACGGTCAGCGGCATCGCGATGTTCCTGTGCGTGGTGCTGTGCGGGATGGTGACCCGCCCCGGCGGTGTCGCTCTCGGCTGGGCCCTCCAGATCGCCCTCATCGCCTCCGGCTTCGTCGTCCCCATGATGTTCTTCCTGGGCGTGGTCTTCGCGGCGCTGTGGTGGGCCTCGGTGCACTTCGGCCGGAAGGTCGACGAGGCAAAGGCCAGATTCGCCGCGCAGGGCGACTCCTCCACCCCTGACGCTGCGTAACAGGGCGCCGGACACGCCCTGTAACCTCATCCCACCGCACACCGGCATCCACCGCACACCGGCAGTAAGAAGGAGCCCTCCCGTGACCCAGCGCACCCTCGTCCTCCTCAAGCCCGACGCCGTCCGTCGAGGCCTGACCGGCGAGATCATCAGCCGCATCGAGCGCAAGGCCGGCTGGCAGATCACCGCGCTGGAGCTGCGCACCCTGGACCAGGAGACGCTGGAGCAGCACTACGGCGAGCACAAGGGCAAGCCCTTCTACGAGCCGCTGGTGGAGTTCATGGCCTCCGGTCCGGTCGTCGCCCTGATCGTCGAGGGCGAGCGGGTCATCGAGGGGCTGCGCGCCCTCGCCGGCCCGACCGACCCGATCGCCGCGGCGCCCGGCTCCATCCGCGGCGACTACGGCGTGATCGTGCGTGAGAACCTCATCCACGCCTCCGACTCCGAGGAGTCCGCCGAGCGCGAGGTGAAGATCTTCTTCCCGGGCCGCGCCTGAGCCCCGTATCACGGCCCTATCTGGGGCGGTCGTAGAATTCCGGCCGCCCCGCGGCATATGCGTGGCGATCGAGGGAACGAGTGCCCCCGATGGCCCGTCTCCACAAGCGGGGCGGCTCGCCATCTGCTGACAATGGCGAAGACCCTCCCGCAGTGTTCGCGAAGGCGCGTCTACGATGGAAGCCTTCACGTCACAGCACCCACTTCGCCGTCCTGAAAAGCCGTCAAAAGCTCCCAGGAAGGCCAGACGAATCCTGATGGGGAACTCAATGTCGTTCATCGGCCGTGACATGGCTGTCGACCTCGGGACCGCCAACACGCTGGTGTACGTCAGGGGCCGAGGGATCGTACTCAACGAGCCGTCCGTCGTCGCGATCAACACCAACACCGGTGGCATCCTCGCGGTCGGGGCCGAAGCGAAGAAGATGATCGGGCGCACGCCCGGCAACATCGTTGCCGTCCGCCCGCTGAAGGACGGCGTGATCGCCGACTTCGAGATCACCGAGCGGATGCTCCGCTACTTCATCCTGAAGATCCACAAGCGGCGGTATCTGGCTCGTCCGCGGGTCGTCGTCTGTGTGCCCTCGGGCATCACCGGCGTCGAGCGCCGCGCCGTCATCGAGGCGTCGTCCCAGGCCGGCGCCCGCCAGGTGCACATCATCGAGGAGCCCATGGCCGCCGCCATCGGCTCCGGCCTGCCGGTCCACGAGGCCACGGGCAACATGGTGGTCGACATCGGCGGCGGCACCACGGAGGTCGCGGTCATCTCCCTCGGCGGCATCGTCACCGCCCAGTCCATCCGCGTCGCGGGCGACGAACTGGACAACGCGATCATCCAGCACATCAAGAAGGAGTACTCCCTTCTGCTGGGTGAGCGCACGGCCGAACAGATCAAGATCACGATCGGTTCGGCGTACGACCTCGACGCCGACGAGCACACCGAAATCCGCGGCCGGGACCTCGTCTCCGGACTGCCGAAGACCGTCGTCATCTCCGCGGCCGAAGTACGCAAGGCCATCGAGGAACCGGTCAATGCGATCGTCGACGCCGTGAAGACGACCCTCGACAAGTGCCCGCCGGAGCTCTCCGGCGACATCATGGACCGAGGAATCGTTCTGACCGGCGGCGGAGCGCTGTTGCGCGGTCTCGACGAGCGGCTGCGGCGGGAGACCGGCATGCCGATCCACATCGCCGAGGACCCGCTGGACAGCGTCGCGCTCGGCTCCGGCAAATGCGTCGAGGAGTTCGAGGCGTTGCAGCAGGTGCTGGACGCCCAGCCGCGCAGATGACGTAACTCTTCGATTCCGCCGTACGGGACGACCCCCTCTCGTACGGCGGATCGTTGGTATAGAGGCATAAGCTCGCCCATAAAGCCTCTGCACATGTGAACACCCAAACCTCTGCACATTCCTATGAGGAAAGGCACGGCCGCCGCACGTGAGGGACACACGAGAGAGTCGGCTGCTCCTGGTGCTGCTGATCGCCATCGCGTTCGCATTGATCACGGTGGACATCCGCGGCGGTGAGGACTCCCCGGTCGACGGCGCCCGCTCCGCGGCGGCAGCGGCCTTCGGGCCGATCGAGAGCGGCGTGTCCTCGGCGGTCGACCCGGTCGGCAACGCGGTCGCCGCGATCCGCGACTCCGGCGAGCGCCACGACCGGCTCGCCCGGCTGGAGCAGGAGAACGCCGCCCTCAAGGCGAAACTCGGCAGCGACGACCGCAGCCGCAGCCGGCTCAAGCAGCTCGACAAGATGCTGAAGATCGCCGGCGAGGGCCAGTACGGCATCAAGGGCGCCCAGGTCATCGCCATAGGAGCGGCCCAGGGCTTCTCCTGGACCATCACCATCGACGCCGGCGCCAACGACGGCCTCGAGCGCGACATGACCGTACTGAACGGGGACGGCCTGGTCGGGCGGGTGACGACGGTCGGGCCCAACACCGCGACCGTGCTCCTCGCCAGCGACCCCGACTTCACCGTCGGCACCCGCATGGAGTCCAGCGACGAACTCGGCTTCGCCTCCGGCCAGGGTGACCGCCCGCTGCGCGTCGAACTCCTCAACGGCAAGGCCGAGGTGAAGAAGGGCGACCGCCTGGTCACCTTCGGTTCGCAGGCCGACAAGCCCTTCGTGCCTGGCGTCCCCGTCGGCGTCGTCTCCCGCGTCGACCCGTCCGGCGGCAACCTGACCCGCACCCTCTACGTCACGCCGTACGTCGCCTTCAGCAAGCTCGACATCGTCGGCGTCGTCGTCCAGGCGCCCGCCAAGGACCCGCGCGACACGGTGCTCCCGGACAAACCGAAGCCGAAGCCCCGGCCGACCGTGACGGTCACCGTCACACCGGGCGCCGACGCCCCGGGCGACGGCCAGAACCAGCCGCAGCCGCAGGCCGACGGTCTGAGCGAGCCTCGGATCGAGGGGCAGGACGAGCCGGGGACCGACGGGCAGTACCAACCTCCGGCCGACGGCCAGAACCAGTACGAGCAAGAGCAGTAGGAGCTGAAGCCTGATGCGCGTCAACCGAATCCTGCTCTCCTCCTCGCTGATCGTCGTAGCCCTGGTGCTCCAGGTGAGCGTCCTCGCCCGCCTGCACCTCCCGGGCGCCGTCCCCGACCTGCTGCTCCTGACCGTCCTGGGCCTCGCCCTGGTCTACGGCCATGTCGGCGGCGCCCTCGTCGGTTTCGGCGCCGGACTCCTCGCCGACCTCGCCCCGCCCGCCGACCACGCCGCCGGCCGCTACGCGCTGGTGCTGTGCGTCATCGGCTATCTCGCCGGGCTCGTCAAACCGGAGAACGGCCGGCTGAAGTCGGCCACCGCGCCGATGGTGGTCGTGGTCGCCGCCGCGATCGGCTCGACCCTGCTGTACGCCGGTGTCGGCGCCCTCGTCGGCGACACCGCCGCCCGCCACGTCGGCCTCGGCAGCCTGCTGTTCACGGCCGCGCTGTACGACCTGCTGCTCGCGCCGTTCGTCGTCCCCGGGATCATGGCGCTGGCCCGGCGCGCGGAGAACGACCCGCTGGCCGAGACCAACTCCCAGGCGAAGAAGCCCAGCATCTCCTCCGGCTGGCTCTCCGGCGGCACGGGCCTGCGCATTGGCGGCCAGCGCGGCGGGCTGGGCAGCCTGAAGGTGAAGGCCGTACGGGCCAAGACGGCACGCGCCGGACGCATCAAGGGGGTCAAGCGGCTGTGACCGCACAAGAGTTCACCGGAACGGGTGACGATCACCGGAACTGCGCCGAGCGAGCCGGTCGTTCCTCACTCGTACACAGCCGGCCGTCGCCCGGCCACGCCGAATCGTCCAAGCGCTGAGAGGGGGAGCGACAGACGTGACCAACATCCCCGAGACGGGCCGCACGCCACGCGTCCAGATCCGGCTCGTCGTCATCCAGATCCTCGTCCTCTCCCTCCTCGGCACCCTCGGCGGCCGTCTCTGGTACCTCCAGATCCGCGAGGGCGACGCCTACGCCAAGGAGGCGTCGGGCAACCACGTCCAGCAGGTCGTCCAGCCGGCCGTCCGCGGCTCCATCCTGGACGCCCGCGGGGTGGCGCTCGCCGACAACGAGACCCGACTGGTGGTCTCCGCCTCCCGCACGGACCTGCTGAAGATGCCGGACGACGGCAAGGCCGTACTGGCCAAGCTGGCCGGTGTGCTGGGCATGACGCCCAAGGAGGTCCAGGAGAAGGTCCGGCTGTGCGACGCCGAAACCCCCCAGCCCTGCTGGAACGGCTCGCCGTACCAGCCGATCCCCATCACGGACGAGGCCACGCCCAAGCAGGCGCTCCAGATCCGTGAGCGGGCGGAGGACTTCCCCGGCATCACCGCGGAGCCGCAGGCCATGCGCCGCTACCCCAGCCCCGGCGCGGCCAACACCGCCCAGGTCCTCGGCTATCTCTCGCCGGTCACCGACGAGGAGATCAAGCAGGCGCAGGACAGCAACTCCCCGTATCTGCGCTCCGACCAGGTGGGGCGCTCGGGCCTGGAGCGCCAGTACGACAAGGCACTGCGCGGCAAGGCGGGCGTGACCCGGTACGAGGTGGACAACCTGGGCCGGGTGATCGGCCAGGCCAAGGCGGACCCGGCCCAGGCCGGCTCCAACCTCGTCACCAGCCTCGACGCCCGGGTGCAGCGCGTCGCCGAGTACGAGCTCAACCAGGCGATGAAGGACGCCCGCAAGGAGTGGGACCGCAACACCAACGAGCGCTACAAGGCCGACTCGGGCGCCGTCGTGGTGATGGAGGCCAAGACCGGCCGCATCGTCGCCATGGCGTCCAACCCGTCCTACGACCCCAACGCGTGGGTGGGCGGCATCTCCGCCAAAGACTACAAGCGGCTCACCGGCAAGTCCTCCAACTACCCCCTGCTCAACCGCGCCATCCAGGGCCAGTCCGCCCCGGGCTCCGTCTTCAAGGTGATCCCGACGGCCGCCGCGGTCAACGCCGGGTACTCCTTCAACGGCCCCTACCAGTGCTCGAGCTCCTACTCGATCGGCGGCCAGGTCTTCAAGAACTTCGAGTCCAAGGGATACGGCCCGATCAGCCTCGGCCGGGCCCTGGAGGTCTCCTGCGACACCGTCTTCTACCGGCTCTCCCACGAGGAGTGGAAGCGCGACGGCGGCACCAAGCCGAAGAAGAACGCCAACGACTGGTTCTACAAGACCGCCCACCAGTTCGGCCTCGGCGCGGAGACCGGCATCGACCTGCCCAACGAGGTCACCGGCCGCGTCCCCGACCGCAAGTGGAAGCAGGACTACTGGAAGGCCAACAAGGACGCCTGGTGCAAGTACGGCAAGAAGGGCGGCTCGTACGCCGAGCAGATCGCCTACGAGAACTGCCTCGAAGGCAACCGGATGCGCGCCGGTGACTCCGTGAACTACTCCATCGGGCAGGGCGACACCCTGGTCACCCCGATCCAGATGGCCACCATCTACGCGGCCATCTCCAACGGCGGCACCCTGTACGACCCGACCGTCGGCAAGGCGGTCATCAGCGCCGACGGCAGGACCGTCCAGGAGATCAAGCCCAAGTCGCACGGCAAGCTGCCCATAAGCAAGCAGACGCTGGCCGAGATGGACGACGCCCTCGCCGGCGTCGCCACCCGCGGTACGGCCGCCTGGCGGTTCGCGGACGTCGGCTGGCCCCAGGACAAGATCCCGATGCACGCCAAGACCGGTACCGCGGAGGTCTACGGCAAGCAGACGACCTCGTGGTTCACGACGTACACCGATGACTACGCCGTCGTCATGACGATCTCCCAGGGTGGTACGGGCTCCGGCGCCTCGGGTCCCGCCGTCCGCAACATCTACGACGCGCTGTACGGCGTCTCCGACGACGGCACGATCAACAAGAAGAACGCGCTGCTGCCGACACCCCTGAAGAAGCTGCCGAAGGTCCGCACCGACGGGACCATCGCCTCGCCGAAGGTCGGCAAGGACCCGGCGAAGGAGCAGCGGGCCAGCCAGAAGGGCGAGGACGCGCCCGACGAGCAGCGGCTCGCCGGGACGGTGTCGACGCCTTCGCCCGAGAACCGCGACACCCGGCGCCGACGGCGCGGGAGCCGTGGACGCGGAGACTGTGGCCGAGGAAGCCGGAGGATGCTCACATGACCGGCGCCAACAGCTTCCAGGTCTCCGGATACGGGCCCGAACGGGCGGGCTGGACCCGGCTGCTCGCCCGTGACTCGCTGGCCCGCCGGCTCGACTGGCCGATGCTGCTGGCGGCACTGGCCCTGTCGCTGCTCGGCACGCTCCTCGTCTACTCGGCGACCCGCAACCGCACCGAGCTAAACCAGGGCGACCAGTACTACTTCCTGGTCCGGCACCTGCTGAACACCGGCATCGGCCTGGCCCTGATGGTCGGCACCGTCTGGCTCGGCCACCGCACGCTGCGCACGGCCGTGCCCATCCTGTACGGCGTCTCGGTCTTCCTGATCCTGCTGGTGCTCACCCCGCTCGGCTCCACGATCAACGGCGCCCACTCCTGGATCAAGCTCCCCGGCGGCTTCTCCCTCCAGCCCTCGGAGTTCGTGAAGGTCACGATCATCCTGGGCATGGCGATGCTGCTGGCGACGAGAGTGGACGCGGGGGACAAGCAGTACCCCGACCACCGCACCGTGATGCAGGCGCTCGGCCTGGCCGCCGTCCCGATGCTGATCGTGCTGCTCATGCCCGACCTCGGCTCGGTCATGGTGATGGTGGTGATCGTGCTGGGCGTGCTGCTCGCGTCCGGCTCCTCCAACCGCTGGGTGTTCGGCCTGATCGGCACCGGCACCATCGGGGCGATCGCGGTCTGGCAGCTGGGCGTCCTGGACGACTACCAGATCGCCCGGTTCGCGGCCTTCGCCAACCCCGAGCTCGATCCGGCGGGTGTCGGCTACAACACCAACCAGGCGCGTATCGCGATCGGTTCGGGCGGGCTCACCGGATCCGGACTGTTCCACGGCTCGCAGACGACCGGCCAGTTCGTCCCCGAGCAGCAGACCGACTTCGTCTTCACCGTGGCGGGGGAGGAACTGGGCTTCATCGGCGGCGGGCTGATCATCCTGCTCCTCGGCGTCATCCTGTGGCGTGCCTGCCGGATCGCCCGCGAGACGACCGAGCTGTACGGGACGATCGTCGCGGCGGGCATCGTGGCGTGGTTCGCCTTCCAGTCGTTCGAGAACATCGGGATGACCCTGGGGATCATGCCGGTGACGGGTCTGCCGTTGCCGTTCGTGTCCTACGGGGGATCCTCGATGTTCGCGGTGTGGGTGGCGGTGGGGCTGCTCCAGTCGATCCGGGTGCAACGACCGATGTCGGCGTGAGCGGAGCCGGGACGTTCTTGGCCGGTTACACCTGTCGTCCCTCCTGAACTCCGATTAGATTCGGTTCATGGCGGACACGAAGCGTGAAATCGAGCGGAAGTATGAGTCCGACGACAGTGGCCTGCCCGATCTGACCGGCGTCGCCGGCGTCGCGGCCGTCATCGACAAGGGTGTCGCGGAACTGGACGCCACCTACTACGACACCGCGGACGAGCGTCTCGCCGCGTCCTCGATCACCCTGCGCCGCAGGACCGGCGGCTCCGACGCGGGCTGGCATCTCAAGTTCCCCGTCGCCCCCGGTGTGCGGGACGAGATCCAGGCCCCCCTCTCCGACACTCTGCCCGAGACCCTCGCCGGCCTGGTCCGCTCCCGGGTCCGGGACGCGGAGCTGGTGCCCGTGGTCCGGCTGCGCTCCGAACGGGACGTGCGCGACCTCGTGGACGTCGACGGCCGGGTGCTCGCCGAGGTCAGCGTGGACGGCGTACTCGCGCAACGGCTCGCCGGAGGGGACGGCAGCGCCCAGTGGACCGAGATCGAGGTGGAGCTGGCGGACGACGTCGACCCGGCCATCCTCGACAAGGTGGAGAAGCGGTTGCGTAAAGCAGGCGTACGGCCGTCGAAGTCGGCGTCGAAGCTCGCGCGGGCCCTGGCCGAGACCGCCCCGAAGCCCGCCCCCGCGTCCGCCGGGGAGCCCGTGACCGCGGGTGACCATGTGCTCGCGTACGTCCGCGTCCAGCGGGACGCGATCGTCGGGCTCGACCCCGCCGTACGCCGGGACGTGGAGGACTCCGTGCACAGCATGCGGGTTGCCACCCGCCGGATGCGCAGCACCTTCAAGTCGTTCGGCAAGGTCCTGGACCGGGCCGTCACCGACCCGATCGCCGACGAGCTGAAGTGGCTGGCCGGGGAGCTGGGCGTGGACCGGGACCGGGAGGTTTTGGACGAACGCCTGTCGGCGGCCCTCGGCGAGGTGCCCCACACGCTGGTGTCCGGCCCGGTCGCCGAGCGGCTGAGCCGCTGGGCGGGCGAGAGGCCCGGCGGGGCGAGCGGACGGCTGATCGGCGTCCTCGACTCCCGCCGCTACCTGGCCCTGCTCGACGCCCTGGACGGGGTGCTCACCGACCCGCCCCTGCTGAAGGCCGCGGGGAAGAAGCCCGGCAAGGTGCTCCCCAAGGCCGTACGGAAGGATTTCGGCAAGGTGGCCGCGCTGGTGGGGCAGGCGGTGGAACTGGACTGGGGCACCGACCGGGACGTCGCCATCCATGAGGCCCGCAAGAAGACCAAGCGCACCCGTTATGCGGCGGAGGCGGCGATTCCGGCTCTCGGCGGCCGGGCCAAGGACCTGGTGAAGTCGATGAAGGCCCTGCAGAACCTGCTCGGCGAGCACCAGGACAGCGTCATGGCCCGCCAGACCCTGCGCGAGCTGTCCGCGGTCGCGCACGCCGCGGGGGAGAGCGCCTTCACCTACGGGCTGCTGTACGGGCGTGAGGAACAGCGGGCGGTGACCGTGGAGGCCCAGCTGCCAGGGTTCTGGAAAGGGATCAAGGACGGGGCGGACGCCCTCTGAGCCGGGACGCCGTCCTCGGGCCCAGGACGCGATCCTCTGAACCCCAGGAAGTGATCATCTGAGCCCCAGGACGTGATGGGGGCGCCCGCGGTCGCGTTAGGCTAGATGGTCACCCCTGTCAGTTCAGTCCAGCTCACGAAGGTTCGCGAGATGTCTGCCGAAGCCGCTGCGGCCGCTGAGTCCGTGTTTCCGCAGCTCGAAGCTCTGCTCCCGCATGTGCAGAAGCCGATCCAGTACGTCGGCGGAGAGCTCAACTCCACGGTCAAGCCGTGGGAGTCCTGTGATGTCCGCTGGGCGCTCATGTACCCCGACGCCTACGAGGTCGGGCTGCCCAACCAGGGCGTCATGATCCTTTACGAGGTACTGAACGAGCAGGAGGGCGTCCTCGCCGAGCGCACGTACAGCGTGTGGCCGGACCTGGAGGCGCTGATGCGGGAGCACGACGTCCCGCAGTTCACGGTGGACAGCCACCGCCCGGTGAAGGCCTTCGACGTGTTCGGCCTGTCCTTCTCCACGGAACTCGGCTACACCAACATGCTCACGGCCCTGGACCTCGCGGGCATCCCCCTGGAGTCCAAGGACCGCACCCTCGACGACCCGATCGTCCTGGCCGGCGGCCATGCGGCCTTCAACCCCGAGCCGATCGCCGACTTCATCGACGCCGCCATCATCGGCGACGGCGAGCAGGCCGTGCTGGACATGACGGCGATCATCCGCGCCTGGAAGGCGGAGGGCTGCCCCGGCGGCCGCGAAGAGGTCCTCTTCCGCCTCGCGAGGACCGGCTCGGTCTACATCCCGGCGTTCTACGACGTCGAGTACCTCGCCGACGGCCGTATCGCCCGTGTCGTACCGAACAAGAGCGGTGTCCCGTGGCGCGTGTCCAAGCACACGGTCATGGACCTGGACGAGTGGCCGTACCCCAAGCAGCCCCTGGTCCCGCTGGCCGAGACGGTCCACGAGCGCATGTCGGTGGAGATCTTCCGCGGCTGCACCCGGGGCTGCCGCTTCTGCCAGGCGGGCATGATCACCCGCCCGGTCCGTGAGCGCTCCATCACCGGCATCGGCGAGATGGTCGACAAGGGCCTGAAGGCGACGGGCTTCGAGGAGGTCGGCCTCCTGTCCCTCTCCTCGGCCGACCACAGCGAGATCGGCGACATCGCCAAGGGCCTGGCGGACCGCTACGAGGAGGACAAGATCGGTCTGTCCCTCCCGTCGACCCGCGTGGACGCCTTCAACGTCGACCTGGCGAACGAGCTGACCCGCAACGGCCGCCGCTCGGGTCTGACCTTCGCCCCCGAGGGCGGCTCGGAGCGCATGCGCAAGGTCATCAACAAGATGGTCTCCGAGGACGACCTGATCCGCACGGTCTCCACCGCCTACGGCAACGGCTGGCGCCAGGTGAAGCTGTACTTCATGTGCGGCCTGCCGACCGAGACCGACGACGACGTCCTGCAGATCGCCGACATGGCGACGAAGGTCATCGCCAAGGGCCGCGAGGTCTCCCGCTCGAACGACATCCGCTGCACGGTCTCCATCGGCGGCTTCGTCCCCAAGCCCCACACCCCCTTCCAGTGGGCGCCGCAGCTCTCCGCCGAGGAGACGGACGCCCGCCTGGAGAAGCTCCGCGACAAGATCCGAGGCGACAAGAAGTACGGCCGCTCCATCGGTTTCCGCTACCACGACGGCAAGCCCGGCATCGTCGAGGGCCTGCTCTCCCGAGGCGACCGCCGCATCGGCGCCGTCATCCGCGCGGTCTACGACGACGGGGGCCGCTTCGACGGCTGGCGCGAGCACTTCTCGTACGACCGCTGGATGAGCTGCGCCGACAAGGCACTGGCCCCCTTCGGCGTGGACGTCGACTGGTACACCACCCGCGAGCGCACCTACGAGGAAGTCCTCCCCTGGGACCACCTCGACTCCGGCCTCGACAAGGACTGGCTCTGGGAGGACTGGCAGGACGCCCTCGACGAGACCGAGGTCGAGGACTGCCGCTGGACGCCGTGCTTCGACTGCGGGGTGTGCCCGCAGATGGACACGTCCATCCAGATCGGCCCGACCGGGAAGAAGCTGCTGCCGCTGACGGTCAAGAACGCGGCGGCTGCGCCTGGCGGGCACTCGCACTGAGGGGTTTTCCCCTGACTGGCCGATCCCGGTTCGCTGTGCGGCTCCTGCCTCCTTAGCGTTTGCGGCATGCGCTGCGGAGGAGGCCCGTATGTCGGCGAGTGACCCATCGGGTGGGGGAACGCGGGCGGGTGGTCCGCAATGGGGCTCCCGCCCGGGCGGCTTCGATCAGCCGGTAGGGGCATGGGTGCCTCCTTCCGGGCCGCCGCAGAAGAGACGGCGGGGTCGTGGCTGTCTCTGGGGCTGCGCAGGAGCTGTGGCTGCGGTCGTCGTCATCGGCGTCGTCGTCCTGGCGGTTGCGCTGCGGGACGGCGATGAGAGCACCACGCCCGCGCTGAGTACGACCAGCACCCCGAAGGAGCCCCGGGGTGAACGGGCCGACCTCATAAGTTTCGAGCTGGACGACCGCTCGGAAGCCGGAATCGTCAACATCTGGCTCGTGTGGACGATCAAGAACAGTAGTAGTGAGAAGTCCGACTACTCGTGGGAGTGGGAGGCGGTCGATGCCGGTGGTACTCGCGTGGCGAACGGGTCGCAGTTTGAGACCGACGTGCGGCCCGGGCAGTCCGCCCGGGGCGAGTACTTCACGACGCTCAAGGGCGTGAAGGGCATCGAACTCAACATCACCAGCTTCGACCGCACTGCCAGTTCCTGAACCGAGCTCCGCCGACTAGTCGGTGATGCGTGTGTACGTGAGGAACAGCGCTCCGCTCTTCAGGGCGGTGTGGGACGTGAGTTCCCAGCGGGTTGGATCGAAGGTGGCCTTGTGGGAGAAGAGGGGAATCCCGGCACCGATGGTCAGCGGTCCCACCTTGAGGATCAGCTGATCGATCTCGGTGTACAGGGAATCGGCCAGCTCCCCGCCACCGATCAACCAGATGTCCTTGCCGGCCTCTTGCTTCAGCTCCCGTACCTTCGCCACCGGATCGTCGGCCACCAGTTCGACGGCGGGGTCCGGGCTCTCCTGGAGGGTGCGGGAGAAGACGAGGTGGCGCAGGTGTGGGTAGGCGTTTGTGATTCCGGCCGCGAGGCCGATCTCGTAGGTGCGCCGGCCCTCGAGGACGGTGTCGAAGTGTGTTCCTTCCGCCGTGACCGACAGGGCCGCCCGGGCCGGGGCGGGCAGAGTTTCCGGGTACTCGGTCACGAGGTGCTGGATGTAGTCGTCCGGGATCGGCCAGAAGCCGTTCGGACCGGTTGGATCGGCGCCGTCCGGCCCGGCGATGAAACCGTCGAGCGTGGTGGCGATGTAGTAGACGAGCCTGCGCACGGATGGCCTTTCGTCGATCGGCTGCGATGGTGCGGCTCGAAGCGACCGTGCGTGCAGCGTTGATGACGGCCCCCCGATCGCATGCGTGGTGATCATCGCATGGGGCGTGGCTCCGCGGCGGGAAACGGGAGGGATGGGTGCGCCGGTCGGTGATCGCTCCTTTCGCCTACGCGAGTTCCTTCTCCAGCAGGGTGAAGGACTTGGGTGTTCCGCCCGGTTGGGGCTTGCCCTCCTTGCGGCCGACGACCCGGTAACCGGCGTCCCGGTAGTAGGCGTTGAGCGGGGCGTTGCTTTCCAGGCAGTCCAGGGGGACGTGTGTCCGGCCCGCCGCTGCCACTCGGTCTTCCGCGGCCCGCAGCAGTCGCCGTCCCGTCCCGGGTGGTGCGGTGGCCCGGTCCACCATGAGCCGGTGCACATAACCGGCCACGGGCGGCTGGGGGCCCCAGGCGGCTTCGTCCTCCCACCACACCTCCCAGGCGCCGGCGATGTGGCCGTCGGTCTCCGCGAGCCAGACCTCGCCGTGAGCCATGGTCCGGCGGAAGTGCTCCTCGTCGAGT
Source organism: Streptomyces sp. M41 (assembly GCF_043673425.1). Lineage (NCBI taxonomy): Bacteria > Bacillati > Actinomycetota > Actinomycetes > Kitasatosporales > Streptomycetaceae > Streptomyces > Streptomyces sp. M41. Next base: position 106,029 of record NZ_JBIMKE010000008.1, read on the forward strand.
TCCCCGGGCTGCCACTGGCCGGTGATGCCCCGGGTCAGCATCCAGCGGGCGGCGTCGTCGCGCAGGCGGACCAGGGCTGTCAGATCGGGCTCGGCCGCCGGGCGGACGTGTAGATCATCCATCGAGCGAGCATCGCACAAGCGTTCCCTGGGGATCTGTTGTCACGGTGATCGCGAGACGTCGTGCAGTGCGACGCTGATCTCCCGCAGGCGTTCCTCCGGCATGGCGAAGGTATTGGCGGGGTTTCGGAAGGAGTGGCCGCCGTCGTTGACGCGGACGCCGTGGGTCGAACTCCAGTGCGCGCGGGCCCATTGGCCCTGCTTCTCCAGAAGCATCCCCGCCAGTTCGGCGGGCTCCTCGATCACGGTGAGTGCGGTGAGCGCAGCTGTGAGGATCGTGGCCGCGTCGTCCGGCAGTTGTGCGTCGCCGAGGGTGGGGAAGAGGAGCAGGAGTCGGGCGTCCGGGTCGCGGATGCCTTGCGCCGTCGGTCGTCGAGCGGTGGACACCAGTTCCGGCCAGGCCATGCCGGGGCCCATGAAGTGACCGTCGTCGACCGCCAGCTCCTCGGCTTCGGGCCACGTCGGGTGATGTATCAGGTAGTCCACCCCTCGCTCGCCCTCGTCATTGCGGTAGACGATGTGGATGGTGTGGCCGGAGCGCAAGGGCACCTCGAAGACCGGCCACTGGTGCTCGGCCGACAGCGCGCGCTGCAGCTCCATGGCCGCGTCCCAGTCGGCACCGAACGCGACTCGCTGAGCGTCCTCGCCGCGCAGGCAGCTGCCGAGGTGCACCGGCCAGAACAGGGGGCTGTCCAGGTAGGCGCCGCCCTGGACGAGGGGGCCGTCCGCGTATCCGGGGATCTTGAGCACCCGAGGATGATGGCACGGGGGACTGACACTGCTCACTGACACCGTGCCCGGTCGTCGTGGTCCGTGACGCCGGGCGTGGGGTGTGACGCCTGGCCGATGCCCGTCGCCAGGCACGGTGATCTTCGGCACTACCGCCCGGTGATTCTCGCCGTCTGCATCCGGCCACGTCGTACCGGCGTCTACGACGGTATGGATCTCGAAAAGCCGTCGGCGCGACGGCAGGAGCCCGAGGGCTGCCTGGTCGTCGCCATACGTCTTCCCGTGCGGATCGTCGCGCTGCTGGTGGTCGTGCCGGTGCGGATGGCGTGGGACGCGCTTGTCGTTGCGGGACGGTTCTTGAACGACACCGTGCTGCGGCCGTTGGGACGGGCCCTGCTTTGGCTGGGGCGGGCGGTGTTCGTGTGGCCGTTCGTGGGGTTGTGGCGGTATGTGCTCGTACCCCTCGGCACGGGGCTCGCCTGGCTGGGGAACGTCCTCCTCGTCGTGCCCGCCGTATGGCTGTACCGGTATGTGCTGACTCCGTCGGGGCACGCGTGCGCGTGGCTGGGGCGTGGGGTCCTGGCCGGGCTCGCGTGGCTGTACGCGCGCGTGCTCACGCCGATCGGGCATGCGCTGATGTGGGTCCTGAAGGGGCTCGGTGCGGTGTTCGCCGCGATCGGGCTCGGTGTGTTCGGCGCCCTCGCCTGGCTGGGGCGGTACCTCGTCGTCGTTCCGGCCGTGTGGGTGTACCAGTGGGTGCTCGCGCCGGTCGGGCGGGCCGTGAGCGCGGTCGTCACCGGGATCGGGGTCGCGCTGTACTGGACCGTGCGCGTGCTGTTCGTGCTGCCCGCGGTGGGGTTGTACCGGTGGGTCCTGGCGCCCGTCGGGCGGGTGCTCGCCGTGCTCGGGCGGGAGATCCGGGACGCGCTCGGGCACGCGTGGCGGGTCGCCGGGCGGATCTCGCTCGCCGTCGGCAGGTTCCTGGCCGGCCTCTTCCGGTGGATTTTCGTCGAGCCGGTGCGCTGGGTGTACCGCACGGTGCTCACGCCGGTCGGGCACGCCGTCCGCGACGCCGTGCTGCGGCCCGTCGCCGATGCCGCCCGCAGCGTGGGCCGGGCCACCCGGCAGGCCCTCACCGCCGCCCGCGACTCCGTACGGCAGGCGCGCGCCGACGTCCGGCGGATGCTGTTCGGGGAGCCGCGGCAGCGGGAGGCGGTGGCCCGGCGGGAACCTACGGGCCGCGAGACACGTACTCTTGGTAGCAGTACGACCGCTCTCACGAAGGACTGAACGACACTGGGCAAGCGACAGCCCGAAGGCCCGCCGCCCGCACCCGCGGTGCAGCGCATCCGACTGCGCTACACCAAGCGCGGCCGCCTCCGGTTCACCAGCCACCGTGACTTCCAGCGCGCCTTCGAGCGTGCGCTGCGCCGTGCCGAGGTGCCGATGGCGTACTCGGCGGGGTTCACGCCGCATCCGAAGGTGTCGTACGCCAATGCCGCACCCACCGGCACGGGCAGTGAGGCGGAGTATTTGGAGATCGCGCTCACCAAGGCGCGGGATCCCGAGAAGCTGAGGGTTCTCCTCGACGAGTCGCTGCCCACCGGCCTCGACATCGTCGATGCGGTCGAGGCCCGGACCTCGGGGCTCGCCGACCGGCTCACCGCTTCCGTCTGGGAGCTGCGGCTGGACGGCGTGGAACCGGCCGAGGCCGAGCGAGCCGTGGCGGCCTTCAACGCCGCCGAGGCGGTCGAGGTCCAGCGGATGACCAAGAACGGCGTCCGGACCTTCGACGCCCGCCCCGCGGTCGTACAACTTGAAACACAGAGTGAAACGGCTGATAGGCCGACCGACCAGCCCTGTGCGATACTGCGGCTGGTTGTTCGGCACGTGACGCCTGCCGTACGACCCGACGACGTCCTGTCCGGTCTCCGCGCCGTGGCCGACCTGGCGCCGCCGGTCCCCGCAGCGGTGACCAGGCTGGCGCAGGGGCTGTTCGATGAAGAGACCGGCACGGTGACCGACCCGCTCGCGCCTGACCGCGAGGCAGCGACGGCCCCAACCGAGGCCGAGACCGCTGCCGCCGCGACGGCGCCGGCGTAAGGAAGGTTCCGCGTAGGGACGGACGTCGAAGCGCCGCCCTCGTACTCGGGAGCCACCTGGGTCGGGCAGCGCACCGACCAGAAGACTTTCGCCAGGCCGTACGCATGAGGCGTACGGAACCGGCGAGACAGGACACAGAGAGCTCCCGTGCGGCGCCCGCGCCCCGGACGGCGGCAGTCGCGCACCGCGCGAGCCGCGGACGTCACCGGCACACCGCCGGACCAGGCGCGGCGCCCGGGAGCCTGACGGGAGAAACGCCCGCATGCTCGAACCGACCGAACCCACCGAGGGTTCCGAACTGAACACTCCCAGCGACACCCTGCCGCCGCGCCGGCGGCGTCGCGCCGCGTCCCGCCCGGCGGGACCCCCCACCGCTGCCGCCGAGGCGCAGCCCGCGGAGCTGGTCGAGCCGGCCGTACCGGCCGCCGATGTCGCTGATGTCGCCGATGCGGCGGCCGTGAGCGACGAGGCCGAGAAGCCCGACGAGAGTGTCGAGGCCGTCGAGGCCGACACGACCGCTGAGGCCGAGGAGGCCGTGGAAGCCGAGGAGACGGCGGAGCCCGCCGCCCCCGCGGCTCGTACGCGTCGGCGCGCGGTGCGCCGTGCGTCCACGCCCGTCGGGTCGCCGGCCGCAGCCGAGGCCGCCGAGACGGTGGTTCCCGCCACGGCCACCACGGCTGCCGTACCGGCCGCCGAGGAGCAGACCCCTGCCGCCGCCCAGGCCCCGGCCGAGGTGACCGAGGAGGCGGCCCCGCCCCGCACGCGTCGTCGCGCCACCCGCCGGGCTTCGGCGCCGGCCGGCGCTCCGGCCGCGGTGCAGAACGCCGCGACCGCCGAGAGCACCGACGGCACCGAGAGCGCCGCCGCGGACGCCGTGGTGGCCGAGCCCGCCGCGGACAGCGAAGAAGCTGCCCCGCGCCGGACGCGTCGCCGTGCCACCCGCCGTGTCTCCGCCCCGGCGGCCACTCCCGCCGCTGCCGACGAGACCGCTGAGACGGCCGAGATCGCGGAGGCCGCCGAGGCTGCCACCGTGCCGCAGGAACCCGCCGAGGCCGAGGCACCCGCCGTGGCGGCCGACGCCCCTGAGTCCGGTGAGACCGCGGAGGCCGCCGAGGCCGCCCCGCGTCGTTCACGTCGTCGCGCCACCCGCCGTACGGCCGCGCCCGCCGCTGCCGAAGAGGGGGCCGCCGCCGAGACCCCCGTGACCCCGGGTGCCGAGACCGAGGCCGCCGCGGTCACCGGTGTCGGCGCGCAGCCCGAGGCACCCGCGGCCGAGTCCGGCGAGGAGGCCGCCCCCCGGCGCCGTCGCCGGGTCGCCCGAGGGGCCGCGGGCGGGTTCGCCGAGCCCGGCCGGGCCGCCGCGTCCGAGGCTTCCGACGAGGCCCCGCGTCCGGCGCGGCCCGCAGTGGCCGTGTTCCAGGCGCCCGTGTTCACCGAACCGCAGTTCCAGACGCCCGAGCGTGCCGCGGCACAGGCCGCCGCCGAGGCGGAGACCGAGGACGCCGAGGAGCTCCAGGAGGAGCCGTCCGCGACGTCGAAGCGCCGTCGCCGGCGCCGTGGCGGTGGGTTCGGCGAGGACGCCGAGGCCCAGGGCACCGAGACCGAGACCGCGGCCGAGGACGAGTCCGAGGAGGCCGAGGAAGGCGCCGAGGACTCCGCGGACGGCGAGGAGAGCGAGGAGACCGGGTCGCGTCGCCGTCGTCGGCGCGGTGGCCGGCGCCGTCGTCGCGGTGAGGCCGCGGAGTCGGACGTCGAGGGCGCCGACGCCGAGACCGAGGACACCGCTGCCGCGCAGGCCGAGCAGGACGCCGAGGACACCGCCGAGCAGGAGGAAGAGGACGCCGAGGACGCCCGCGGCGAGGACGGCTCCGGGTCCAGTTCCTCCAGCCGTCGCCGTCGTCGTCGGCGCCGTCGCGCCGGGGACTCCGGTGTGGACACCGAGCCCGGCGACGGAGACCCCGAGCGCACCGTCGTCAAGGTCCGCGAGCCGCGTCCGAAGGCCGAGCCGTCCGACGAGGTGCAGTCCATCAAGGGCTCCACGCGCCTGGAGGCCAAGAAGCAGCGCCGCCGCGAAGGCCGTGAGCAGGGCCGCCGCCGCGTGCCGATCATCACCGAGGCCGAGTTCCTGGCCCGCCGTGAGGCTGTCGAGCGCGTGATGGTCGTCCGCCAGCACGGCGACCGTACGCAGATCGGCGTCCTCGAGGACAACGTGCTCGTCGAGCACTACGTCAACAAGGAGCAGTCGACCTCGTACGTCGGCAACGTCTACCTGGGCAAGGTCCAGAACGTGCTGCCGTCGATGGAGGCCGCCTTCATCGACATCGGCAAGGGCCGCAACGCGGTGCTCTACGCCGGTGAGGTCAACTTCGAAGCGCTCGGCATGGCCAACGGCCCGCGGCGCATCGAGTCCGCCCTGAAGTCCGGCCAGTCCGTGCTCGTCCAGGTCACCAAGGACCCGATCGGGCACAAGGGCGCCAGGCTCACCAGCCAGGTCTCTCTCCCCGGGCGCTACCTCGTGTACGTCCCCGAGGGCTCCATGACCGGCATCAGCCGCAAGCTGCCCGACACCGAGCGGGCCCGGCTGAAGACCATCCTCAAGAAGATCGTCCCCGAGGACGCGGGCGTCATCGTGCGTACCGCCGCCGAGGGCGCGAGCGAGGACGAGCTGCGCAGGGACGTCGAGAGGCTCCAGGCGCAGTGGGAGGACATCCAGAAGAAGGCCAAGAACGGCAACGCGCCGACGCTGCTGTACGGCGAGCCGGACATGACCGTCCGGGTCGTCCGGGACATCTTCAACGAGGACTTCTCCAAGGTCGTCGTCAGCGGTGACGAGGGCTGGGAGACCATCCACGGATACGTCTCGCACGTGGCGCCCGACCTGGCCGACCGGCTCCAGAAGTGGACCAGCGAGGTCGACGTCTTCGCCACGTACCGCATCGACGAGCAGCTCGCCAAGGCGCTGGACCGCAAGGTCTGGCTGCCCAGCGGCGGTTCGCTGGTGATCGACCGGACCGAGGCGATGGTCGTCGTCGACGTCAACACCGGCAAGTTCACCGGCCAGGGCGGCAACCTCGAGGAGACCGTCACCAGGAACAACCTGGAGGCGGCCGAGGAGATCGTCCGCCAGCTGCGGCTGCGTGACCTCGGCGGCATCATCGTCATCGACTTCATCGACATGGTGCTGGAGTCCAACCGGGACCTGGTGCTGCGGCGCCTGCTGGAGTGCCTGGGCCGGGACCGTACGAAGCACCAGGTCGCCGAGGTGACCTCGCTGGGCCTCGTGCAGATGACCCGCAAGCGGGTCGGCCAGGGCCTGCTGGAGTCCTTCTCCGAGACCTGCGTCCACTGCAACGGCCGCGGCGTCATCGTGCACATGGAGCAGCCGACGTCCGCCGGTGGCGGTGGCGGCGGCAAGCGCAAGAAGCGCGCGCGTGCCGGTGCCGGTCCTGAGCACGTCCACGAGGCGTCCGTCGCCACCGAGCCGGTCGAGACGGCCGAGGAGGAGGCGGAGTCCGAGGCCGAGGTCGCGGCCGAGGTCGCCGCGCCCGCCGCGCTCGCGGAGCCCGCCTTCGCGCCGGACGAGGAGCTGTACAGCAGCGTCGCCGAGGCGGAGGCCGCCGCCGGTCGCGGTGGTCGTTCGCGGCGGCGTGGCGGTCGGCGCGTGTCCGCCCCGGCGGGTGCGCCGAAGAAGCCCGAGGCGGCCCCCACGGCCCAGCACGTCACCGTCGAGGAGGAGGTCGCGCGTCCGGTGCAGCCGGAGTCGGCCACCGAGGCGAAGGCCGAGCCGGCCGCTGTGGAGGACGCGGTCGTCGAGACGCCGGCCGCGGCGACCACCCAGGCTCCGGCCGCCGACGAGGCCGCGCCCAAGGGACGTACGCGCCGTCGTGCGACCCGGAAGGTGTCGGCGCCCGCCGGGTCGCCCGCGGGGGCCGAGGCCGCCGTGGTGACGGTCGGCGAGACCACGCCCGAGCCGGTCGCCGAAGCCCCGGCCGAGGCTCCGGCGGAGCAGGCCGGGCAGGCTCCGGCCGAGGAGGTCACCGAGAGCGCCGCTCCCGCCCGTCCGCGGCGCCGTGCCGTGCGCAAGGCCACCGCGCCGACCGCGTCCGAGGAGACGGCCGTCGTGGTCGTGCCCGCGGCGGAGGCCGGCGAGCCGGAGGCCGCGGTGACCGCGCAGGAGGACGTCGAGGAGACGGCTCCGGCCAAGAAGACGGCCCGTAAGACGGCCAAGAAGGCCACCGCGAAGAAGGCCGCCACCAAGAAGACCGCGGCCAAGAAGACGGCCGCCAAGAAGGCGACGGCCAAGAAGGCGGCGAAGACGACCACCGCCAAGACGGCTGCCGCCAAGGCGACGGCGAAGAAGACCACGGTCTCTGCCGCCACCGACGAGTGACGCGTCTGACGCGTCGTGAGTGACGCGAGGTGCGGCCGGTCCATGTGACCGGCCGCACTGCGTCGGGGACCGGCCCGGTTTGACCCCCTCGGCCACGGCCCCGTAACCTTGACCCTCGGCGTGTCCGCAGATAAAGGACGCGCCACATCCTCGTAAACCTCTTCCTCCGGAGCACCGGGTGCTTTCGGAGAGGCCGCCCGGTTTTCCGGTGGCTGGACTGCGAGGGTGCCGTTCCCGAGCGAGAGAGTGAGATCCGCGTGTACGCCATCGTGCGCAGCGGTGGTCGCCAGCACAAGGTTGCTGTCGGCGACATCGTTGAGGTTGACAAGATTTCCACCGCCAAGGTTGGCGACACGGTCGAGCTCTCGACCCTGCTCGTTGTCGACGGCGACGCTGTGACCAGCGACCCGTGGGTGCTGGCCGGCATCAAGGTCCAGGCCGAGGTCGTGGACCACCACAAGGGCCAGAAGATCGACATTCTGCGCTACAAGAACAAGACCGGTTACCGCCGTCGCCAGGGCCACCGCCAGCAGTACACGGCGATCAAGGTCACTGAGATCCCCACGGCTGCGAAGTAAGGGACTGAGGAGAAATGGCACACAAGAAGGGCGCATCGTCCACCCGGAACGGTCGCGACTCGAATGCCCAGCGGCTCGGCGTGAAGCGCTTCGGCGGTCAGGTCGTCAACGCGGGTGAGATCCTGGTCCGTCAGCGCGGCACCCACTTCCACCCCGGCGCCGGCGTCGGCCGTGGCGGCGACGACACGCTGTTCGCCCTCCAGGCCGGTTCGGTGGAGTTCGGTACCCACCGTGGCCGCAAGGTCGTGAACATCGTTCCGGTCGCCTGACCGGAAGCTTTCGCGAGGCGGACCTCACTTCCCTGCGGGGAAGCGGGTCCGCCTTTCGCGTGTTGCACAAGAGACATTCCCGTACGTAACTGGAGGCACCGCACCATGACCACCTTCGTGGACCGCGTCGAACTGCACGTCGCCGCGGGTAACGGAGGCCACGGCTGTGCCTCCGTCCACCGTGAGAAGTTCAAGCCGCTCGGCGGACCCGACGGCGGCAACGGCGGGCGCGGCGGAGATGTGATCCTCACCGTCGACCAATCGGTCACCACGCTGCTCGACTACCACCACTCCCCGCACCGCAAGGCCACCAACGGCAAGCCCGGCGAGGGCGGCAACCGCTCCGGCAAGGACGGCCAGGACCTGGTGCTGCCGGTGCCGGACGGCACGGTGGTGCTGGACAAGGCCGGCAATGTCCTCGCCGACCTGGTCGGGCACGGCACGTCGTACGTCGCCGCGCAGGGCGGCCGGGGCGGCCTCGGCAACGCCGCGCTGGCCTCGGCCCGGCGCAAGGCGCCCGGCTTCGCGCTGCTGGGTGAGCCCGGCGACCTCCAGGACATCGTGCTGGAGCTGAAGACGGTCGCCGATGTCGCGCTGGTCGGGTACCCGAGCGCCGGCAAGTCCTCGCTGATCTCCGTGCTGAGCGCCGCCAAGCCGAAGATCGCGGACTACCCCTTCACGACCCTGGTGCCCAACCTCGGCGTGGTGACCGCCGGTTCGACCGTCTACACCATCGCCGACGTCCCGGGCCTGATCCCGGGCGCCAGCCAGGGCAAGGGCCTGGGCCTGGAGTTCCTGCGGCACGTCGAGCGGTGCAGCGTGCTGGTGCACGTCCTGGACACGGCGACGCTGGAGTCCGACCGGGACCCCGTCTCCGACCTGGACATCATCGAGGCGGAGCTGCGCGAGTACGGCGGTCTCGACAACCGGCCGCGGATCGTCGTCCTGAACAAGATCGACGTACCGGACGGCAAGGACCTCGCCGAGATGGTGCGGCCGGATCTGGAGGCTCGTGGATACCGGGTCTTCGAGGTGTCCGCCGTCGCGCACACCGGGCTGAAGGAGCTGTCGTTCGCGCTGGCCGATCTGGTGGGCAGGGCACGGGCCGCGAAGCCGAAGGACGAGGCGACCCGGATCGTGATCCGGCCGAAGGCCGTCGACGACGCAGGGTTCACCGTGACACGCGAGGACGCCGGCGGCGAGCCGCTGTTCCGGGTGCGTGGTGAGAAGCCCGAGCGCTGGGTGCGGCAGACCGACTTCAACAACGACGAGGCCGTGGGGTATCTCGCGGACCGGCTCAACCGCCTCGGGGTGGAGGAGGAGCTGATGAAGGCGGGCGCCCGCTCCGGCGACGGCGTCGCCATCGGGCCCGAGGAGAACGCGGTCGTCTTCGACTGGGAGCCGACCGTGATGGCCGGTGCGGAGATGCTGGGCCGCCGCGGCGAGGACCATCGCTTCGAGGCGCCGCGGCCCTCCGCGCAGCGCAGGCGGGACAAGCAGGCCGAACGGGACGAGGCGTCGCGGGAGTTCGACGACTTCGAGCCGTTCTGACGGACACGGATCACACGGATCACACGGATCACACGGATCTTCACGGCGCCGGGGCACCAGAGGGTGCCCCGGCGCCGTCGTTCCCGGACGCGGTCGGTCCGGATCGGTGAATGTGCGGGAAACTCGCGGCGCATCCCAGGGCAACCCCTCGGTGCCCCGGTGAGTCGTACTGGGCGGCGCGGAAGAGGATCTTGGACTTGCCCGCGCGTCAACCGCCCCTTGAATCACCGGAGTTGTCGTGCCCTCGCGTTCCCGTCGCCGCACCTTTCTCTCCCGCCGCAGACGCCTGGTCCTCGCCACCGGCGTCGTGCTCGTCGCCGGCACGCTGGCGGTTCCGGCCGTCGTCAGCGCCGCCACGAAGACCGGGAGCACGGGACCGAGCACGAAGCGGCTGCACGACGACTTCAACGGGGACGGCCACGCCGACCTGGCGATCGGCGCGCCGGGCACCGCGCTGGGCGGGGACGCGAGGTCCGGTGCGGTCAGTGTGCTGTACGGCGCCGCCGGCGGGCTGTCGACCTCGCGGGGGCAGGTGCTGAAGTGGCCGGCCGGCGACTACGACGGCGGGTACGGCACACGGTTGCAGAGCGCCGATCTGGACGGCGACGGGTACGCGGATCTGCTGTCCTCGGTCCGGACCTACATGTGGGACATCGACAGCGGATACTCCCTCGTCGTCAACTGGGGCGGCCCCAAGGGGCTGTCGGAGCGGGCGACGACCGTGACGACGGCCCCGCAGGGCGAGTGGCAGGGGGAGTTCACCGTCGGGGACGTGGACGGCGACAAGCGTCCGGACGTGGTGACGGTGGGCGCCGACGACTGGCAGAGCGAGAACCCCGGCACGGACAACGGGGACGGCACGGTGTGGCACGGCCCCTTCGACCGAGAGGGACAGCCCGCGAAGAAGGACTACTTCGGTCTCCGGCCGGAGCGCGGGACGCGGTTCAACGCGCTGACGGCCGGTGACGTCAACGGCGACGGGGTCGCGGACGTCGTCGCGCGCATCGGGAGCAACGGGTCGGCCGACTCGCGTGCCGTCGCTCTCCTCACGGGCGGCAGCGACGGCCTCACGTTCAAGGGCTGGCTCAGGGACGCCCAGGGCCACATCATCGGCGGCGAGGACACCGCGATCGGTGACCTGAACAAGGACGGCTACGGCGATGTCGTCGTCGGCCGTTCCGACGACATGTACGACAGCGCCGAACCGCCCTTCCGCGGCGGCGGGCTGGCTGTCGTGTACGGCGGTCCGGGCGGGTTCTCCACCACCCGCAAGCCGGTGTGGTTCAACCAGGACACGGCCGGTGTGCCGGGCGCGAGCGAGCACAGCGACGGCATGGGGTCGGGTCTGTCCATCGGCGACACCGACGGCGACGGCTACGCCGACCTGGCGACCGGGCTGCCCGGCGAGGACCTGGACAAGATCACCGACGCCGGCAGCGTCCTCGTGCTGCGCGGCAGCGCGAACGGCCTGACCGCGACCGGCAGCAAGGTGTTCACCCAGCAGACCGCCGGTGTTCCCGGCACGGCGGAGAAGGGCGACAAGTTCGGTGCGGAGACCGCCTTCGTCGACCCCGACGGGGACAAGAAGCACGGGCTGATCGTCGGCGACCCCGCGGAGAACGCCGGCAACGGTTCCGTGTGGCTGTTCTCCGCCAGGTCCGGCGGTATCACCGCGAGCGGCTCGTCGTCGTTCGGTCCGACGACCATGGGCCTGCCCCCGGCCGGCGCCCGGTTCGCGGCCTCGCTGGGGGACTGACGGGCCAAGGCGCCCGCTCCGGCACGGTCGCGGCCGATGTCGAAGCCGGGTTCCGGGGTTCACCTCCTGATCGAACGACAGACCCGTTGTGGCAAGGGCACGTTCCCGTGCCGCAACGGGTCTTCTGCTGTCTCCCTTCTTGTCATGCACGCGAAGCACGCAGTTCAGTGAGCCGACCGCCCAGGCGCGTGAGCATCCGAAGTGTCCAAGAGGCCAGCGAGGCAAGGGAGTTCGCCGATGACCGCAGCAGCGCCCGGAACGCGAACGATGAGCGGATCCATGTCGCCCGACCGACGTCGCTTTCTGACCGCCGGCGCCGCCGTCCTCGGTGCCGCCGCCTCCGCCCAGCTGTGGCTGCCGACCACGGCGCGAGCCGCCGAAACGCCGCTGCCCGACGGGGTGTTCAGCCTCGGTGTCACCTCCGGCGACCCGCTGCCCGACGGCATCGTCCTGTGGACGCGTCTCGCCCCGGACCCGCTGAACGGCGGCGGCATGCCCGATGCCGTCGTCCCGGTCGAGTGGGAGATCGCCGAGGACGAGCGGTTCAGAAAGCCGGCGCGCAGGGGCGTCGCCCAGGCCCGGCCCGAGCTGGGGCACAGCGTGCACGTGGACGTGCGGCGGCTGCGCCCGGGCCGTACGTACTGGTACCGCTTCCGCGCCGGCGGCCAGATCTCGCCCACCGGCCGCACCCGCACCGCGCCCCACCCCTACAGCTCCGGCGGCAGCCTGCGCATGGCGCTGGCCTCCTGCCAGAACTGGCAGCACGGCTGGTTCACCCCGTACGCCGACATGCTGGCCCAGGACCCCGACGTCGTCCTGTTCGTCGGCGACTACATCTACGAGTCCACGCCGTCGGCGACCGGCGTGCGCCGGCACGAGGGCACCGGGGAGCCGTACAGCCTCGTCCAGTACCGCAACCGGTACGCCCAGTACCGCACCGACCCGGACCTCGCGGCGATGCACGCGAACGCGCCCTGGGTGGTCACCTTCGACGACCACGAGGTCGACAACGACTTCGCCGGTGAGATCCCGCAGGACCCGGACAAGCAGCCGCACGACGCCTTCGTGGCCCGCCTCACCGCGGCCTACCAGGCGTTCTACGAGCACATGCCGGTGCGGGCGAGCGCCGTCCCGACGGGCCCGCACATCCAGATGTACCGCCGCCTGGAGTTCGGCCGTCTCGCCCGGCTCAGCGTGCTGGACACCCGGCAGTACCGCAGTGACCAGGCCACCAGCCAGGAGGGCGCCCAGGATCCCGGGCTCACCATGCTCGGCGCCCGGCAGAAGCGGTGGCTGCTCGACGGACTGCGGCACTCGCCGGCCCGCTGGAACCTGATCGGCTCGCAGATCATGATGGCCGAGACCGATCTCAAGGTCGGCGAGGGCAAGCTCTGGTACTACGACGCCTGGGACGGCTACCAGGCCGAACGCAACGCCCTGATGGGGGAGTTGAAGCAGGTCCGCAACCCGGTCGTGTTCACCGGCGACCGCCATCTGACGATGATCAGCGACCTCAAGGAGGACTACGCCGACCCCGGCTCCGACGTCGTGGGCGCCGAGTTCGTGGGAACGTCGATCTCCAGCAACGGCGACCAGGACCAGGACGCCTTCCACCGGGAGTGGGACCCACGGGTGCCGGACAACCCGCACTGGAAGCTGCTCGACGCCCACCGCGGCTACCACCTCTTCGACATCCGGCGGGACGGTATCGACGCCCAGGTCAGGATCGTGGACACGGTCCGCAGGCCGACGGCGACGCCGAGCACGCTGGCGCGGCTGCGGGTCGAGGCGGGGGAGCCGGGCGTCGAGGTGGTGTGACGGCCCCGCCGAGGGCCCGGCGGGGGTGACGTCTGATCGTGACCTGGGACACATCCATGGCATCCGTGTCCCGGGTCTCTCGTCATGCCTGCGTTACCGAGACCGAAATGCTGCAAAATCTTGATGCGGAATTCCGCGCCGAATGAGCCGTCCGTGAAGCTCTATTCACAGCGGATGCCAAACGGCGCGGGGGTGCAAATGGAGAACATGTGCACCCCCGGTCCCGGTGGCGTGAAGGCCGAGGTGCCGACGCGGGGCGTCGATGAGCACAGTTGATGAGCACGGTCGATGAGCACAAAGGGCACATGTCACCCACGAGGTGGCGTCCGTGAACCTGTGCCGTTACTCACAGCAATTCACAGGAACCTTCACAGGGCTTCCGGGCAAGGGCCATGCGTGCAAGGTGAATGACAGGTGGCGCGCACATATGCGGCCGGGGTCACTCACCTTGCACTGCGGTAACCCCAAGTGGGACCATTTCGAAGTTCCCAGTCGCCACAAGGTAGGTCACCTGTGTCCCAGCACATAGCCAAGCCCCGTACCACCGCAGTGATCCTGGCCGGTGGAACCGGCCAGCGCGTGGGTCTGTCGATCCCCAAGCAGCTGCTGAAGATCGCCGGCAAGGCCGTCATCGAGCACACCCTGACCACCTTCGAGAAGGCCGACTCGATCGACGACATCATCGTGCTGATGGCGCCCGGTTACGTCCCGGACATCGAGAAGATCGTCGCCAAGGCCGGGTTCACGAAGGTCAAGAAGATCATCGAGGGCGGCTCGACCCGCAACGAGACGACCGAGCGCGCCATCGACGCGCTCGGCGAGGGCCTGGCCGAGGGTGAGGACCTGAACGTCCTGTTCCACGACGCCGTACGCCCCCTGCTGTCGCAGCGCGTCATCGACGACTGTGTCGTCGCCCTGGACCGCTTCCAGGCCGTCGACGTGGCCATCCCGTCCGCGGACACCATCATCGTCACGCGCACGCACGGTGAGGACGGCGAGTTCATCACCGAGATCCCGGACCGCTCCCGCCTGCGCCGCGGCCAGACCCCGCAGGCCTTCAAGCTGTCCACGATCAAGCGGGCCTACGAGGTCGCGGCCGGCGACCCCAACTTCCAGGCCACCGACGACTGCTCCGTGGTGCTCAAGTACCTGCCGGACGTGCCGATCCACGTCGTCGCGGGTGACGAGTACAACATGAAGGTCACCCAGCCCGTCGACGTCTTCATCGCCGACAAGCTCTTCCAGCTGGCCTCCACCGCCGCTCCCGAGCAGGTGAGCGAGGAGACCTACCGGCAGCTGCTGACCGGCAAGACCTTCGTCGTCTTCGGCGGCAGCTACGGCATAGGCAAGGACATCGCCGAACTCGCCGAGTCCTACGGCGCCAAGGTCTACGCTCTGGGCCGCTCCACCACCGGCACCCACGTGGAGAACCCGGAGGAGGTCGACGACGCGCTGTCCAAGGCGTACGCCGAGACCGGCCGGATCGACTACGTGGTCAACACCGCCGGCGTGCTGCGCATCGGCAAGCTCGCCGAGACCGACAACGCCACCATCGAGGAGGCGCTGAAGGTCAACTACCTCGCGCCGGTGCAGATCGCGCGCTCCTCGTACAAGTACCTGTCCGAGACCAAGGGCCAGCTGCTGCTGTACACCTCCAGCAGCTACACCCGCGGGCGCGCCGAGTACAGCCTGTACTCCTCGACCAAGGCCGCCATGGTGAACCTCACCCAGGCGCTGTCCGACGAGTGGGCCGGTGACGGCGTCCGCGTGAACTGCATCAACCCCGAGCGCACCGCCACCCCGATGCGCACCAAGGCCTTCGGCCAGGAGCCCGCCGGCTCGCTGCTCTCCTCCGAGGCCGTCGCCCGTACGTCCCTCGACGTGCTGCTCTCCGAGCTGACCGGCCATGTCATCGACGTCCGTCAGCAGGACCCGACGGCGGCGGCGGGCAAGGCGTCCGGCTTCGAGCAGGCGCTGGCCAGTGTTCTGGACCGCCAGGACGGCATGGCATAATCAGCGGTTAATAGCCTTATGGAATTCAGGCCTCTGCGATTCTTCATTCACGAAGAATTCACAGGGGCCTGAGTCCTTCCCCCTTCAGACCAGCCCCTCCCCTGAGCAGGTTCTTCGTGATATCCACCGCTATTCGCGTCGCCCGGGTGGGCAGCGCGGCCGAGCTGGCCGCGGCGGCCTTCATGGTGCTGGGCTTCCCGGCACTCATGCTGGCCGCGCTCGTCCCGAGCGTTCCCGCCTTCGTGGCCGCGACCGCCGTGACGTACCTGGCGGACCACTATCTGCACCGCAAGGGCAGCTATCTGGTCAATCGCCTGAGCAAGGTCCGGGCCGGTCTGTCGATCCGCTTCCTGATCCGGCAGCTGCTGCTGATCCTGCTGCTGGCCCGGCTCGGCCTCGCGGACAACCTGATCTACTACGGGGCCATCGCCTGCTTCATCGCCTTCTACGGCCTTCAGGCCCCGCACGGCGCGCTGGTCACCCTGATCCGCAACCGCCGCCGTATGCCGGTCGCCACCCGCAATGTCGACCTCGCCTCCCGCATCCGCATCCCGGACGCCCCGCCGCGCAGGCTGCTGCACCGCTCCGCCGAGAAGATGCTGCACCTCGACCTGGCGGCCGTGGGCGGCATCCTGGTCTCGGCGTCCCTGGAGTCGGCCGTGGCCGGCTTCGTCGGCATCGGCATCACGGTCGGCCTGGGCTGCCTCTACGTCCTCGCGCTGGTGCCGTACGTGCGCGGCGCGAAGATCCCGCCGAACGCCGAGAAGGTCCTGGCCGCCGTCGACGACTGGCTGGCCGAGTACCGGCCCGAGACGGTGCTGTACTTCTCCGGCTCCAAGGACTCCGCGTACCAGGTCAACATGTGGCTGGAGACGATGGAGCAGTTGGACTCCAAGCCGCTGATCATCCTGCGTGAGCGCGTCATCCTGAACAACCTGGCGGCCACCACGGTCCCCGTCATCTGCGTGCCCGGAGGGGTGCACCTGATGAACATGGACCTGACCAACGTGCGCGTCGCCCTGTACGCGGCGAACGTCGGCAAGAACATCCACCTGCTGCGCGTCCCCACCATGAAGCACGTCTTCATAGGGCACGGCGA
Organism: Streptomyces sp. M41; assembly: GCF_043673425.1. Taxonomy (NCBI): domain Bacteria; kingdom Bacillati; phylum Actinomycetota; class Actinomycetes; order Kitasatosporales; family Streptomycetaceae; genus Streptomyces; species Streptomyces sp. M41. The sequence goes on from NZ_JBIMKE010000008.1 coordinate 122,454, forward strand.
CAGCGACAAGCTGGCCAGCGTCAACCCGTACAGCAAGGTCTACGACGAGGTGTGGACCGCGGGCCGCGCGGGCCGCGACCGCTACGCCATAGCCGATGTCGGTGTCCGTGACGACGACATCGTCGAGGTCGGCCGCCCGCAGCTCGCGCCGATCCAGACCTGGCATGGCGGGCCCGAGGGCGCCCGCGGCGCAGCCGCTGACGGCGGCTGCCCGACCGTGCTGTACGCGCCCACCTGGGAGGGCTGGGACGGCAACCCGGGCAACACCTCGATCGTCCTCGCCGGCGAGAACATCGTGCGGCAGCTCGTGCAGGCCGACCCGCCGGTCCGCGTCCTGTACAAGCCGCACCCCTTCACCGGCACCGTGAGCGCCGAGGCCAAGGCCGCGGGCCAGCGGATCACCGCGCTGGTCAAGCACGCCGCCACCGAGCGCGCCACCGACCCGCGCTTCAAGGCCGACACCGCCGCGCAGACCGCCGCCAAGGCCGAGCTCGCCCGTATCGAGGCCCGCCTCGCCGAGCTGTCCGGCAAGAACAAGGGCGGCAAGGGCAACGGCGGCGACGAGGCGGAGGCCACCCGGGACGGTCTGCTGGACGTCGGCAGGCACGAGGAGATCGCCCGGCTGCGCGCCGAGTGGAACGACGCGTACTGGCGCTCCTTCCCGGTCTGGGAGCACCGCGTCATCACGGGCGCCGAGCCGCGCCTGTACGACTGCTTCAACGTCTCCGACGCGATGGTCTCCGACATCTCCAGCGTGGTCTCCGACTTCATCGCCAGCGGCAAGCCGTACGCCGTCACGGACTCCGCCGAGGTGGGCGTGGAGGAGTTCAAGCGTCAGAACACGGCGGTGCGCGCCGCGACGATCCTGTCCAACAGCGCCGCCGAACTGGGCGAGCTGCTGGACGCCGTACGCAACCCGGCGGCGGACCCGCTGGCCGAGGACCGCAAGGATCTCAAGCGGTACCTGCTCGGCCCGGACGAGCCGACCTCCATCACGCAGTTCAACACCGCGGTGGCGAACCTCGCGATCAAGGCCGAGACGCGCAACGTCGGCCAGGAGTCACGGGCGGCGGCCGGAGCCGCCGAGGCCGTGCCGGCGACCGTGCCCGGGCAGCGGGTGGCCGCGGCAGGGGACGATGTGACGGCCTGACCCGCACAGCCGGCGAAGCGGCCCCCGAGGAGCGATCCTCGGGGGCCGCTTCTTGCTTGCCGCGTCGTTCTCAGGGGATTTCCCACCGTGCCCGCATCACATGAGTCCATGTCAGGCCGCAACGTGTCCTGAGTCACTAATCGAGGGGTGTGAGGCAACCGCCCTCCACGTCAAGCCGTCTATCAGGTAGCGAATGAGGCGATACGGGGGGAATATCCCATTGACTAGGGGGAAAACGTGACCGTCACGCAGCCTGATGTCACTGTGATCATCGGGGCGTACGAAGCGATGCCGTACCTGATCGAGTGCCTGGCTTCGGTCGAGGCGCAGACCATCGATCCGGGGCGCATCGAGGTCATCGCCGTCGACGACGGATCGACGGACGGTACGGGGGAGTGCCTGGAGGAGTTCGCGCGCCGCGCGCCGATGCCGGTGACCGTCATCCGGCAGGAGAACTCCGGCGGTCCGAGCGGCCCGCGCAACGTCGGCCTGGGCAAGGCGGCCGGGCGCTACGTCTTCTTCCTGGACGCCGACGACCGGCTCGGCCCCGAGGCCCTGGAGCGCATGGTCGCGATGGCCGACGCGAACGGCACCGATGTCGTGCTGGGCCGTATCGAGGGCGTCAACCGCGGCGCGCCGAAGTCGATGTGGGGCAGGACGCTGGAGCGGACCGACGTCTTCTCCTCCAACATCAAGTTCACGCTGAGCGCGCAGAAGCTGTTCCGCCGTGAGCTGCTGACCCGCCATCACATGCGCTTCGACGAGTCCCTGTGGACCGGCGAGGACGCGCTGTTCACGATGGAGGCCTATCTGCGGGCGGACGGCGTCTCCGTGATCGCCGACTACACCTGCTACTACCTGGTGGGCCGCGACGACGGCAAGCATGTGACCAAGAGCGGCGGCCACACCCTGCGCTTCGACTCCGCACGCGCCCTGATGCGGCTGATCGCCGAGCACGTCCCCGCCGGCGAGCGGCGCGACCAGCTCATGGTCCGCCCCTTCACCGTCACCCTGCTACCGCAGTTCGGGCCCAAGTACGCGGCGGACAGCGAGAAGGTCAGGCAGCACAAGCTGGAGCTGGCGGGGCCCCTCATGGACGCCTACTGGACGCCCGGCATCGCCCGCCGCCTCAAGGTCGAGGAGCGTCTGCGACTGCACCTGGTCGCCGAACAGCGCCCCGAACTCCTGCTGTCCGTCGTGGAGTTCATCAAAGCCAAGAAGCAGCCGACGGCCCTTCTGGAGAAGAAGGGCCGCCACGTCTACCTCGCCTACCCGCACTTCCGGGACGCGGCGGCGGGGATACCCGACTCCGTGTACCTCGCCGAGCCGCGCGAGGCCCGCGCCTACCCGGGGTACCGGGAGGGCGGCGCGAGCTCGTTACTGAGGCGCGCGGCGCGCAAGGCACGACGGGTGCTGCGCGGCGTGGCTAGGCCGGGCGGGCGGGCTGCTGCGGCGTGACGGACCGCCGCTGGTCCGGGATGTCCGGCGGGAGCTCCGCGGCCAGCCGCTCCTCCATCCGCGTGCGGTGCTCCTGCGCCGCCGCGCACAGCGCCTGAACGGCCGTGTTGAAACGCTCCTGCGAGGTCGGCTCGTCCGGGCCCAGCAGATGCCGCTTCAACTCGGCACGCGCCTCGACCAGTTCGTCCTTTTCAGGATGCCGGACCGCATCCAGCAGCTCGGGCATCCCGGCCGCGTCCGGCGTCAGCACGGTCCCCGCGCGCACGGTCGGGAAGGCCTTGCGGAACACGTCCTCGGCGAGGCCGCTGGTGTTCGCCACCGCGTACGGCTTCCCGCTGGCCAGGAAGTCGCTGATCACGCTCGACACATCGCTGATCAGCAGATCGGCGACGTTGAAGCAGGCGTACAGCGTGGGCCTGGCCGCCGTGACGACCTGGTGCTCCCCCGGCGGCAGGGACGCCCAGTACGCCTCCTCCCAGGCCGCGGTCGCCCGCGCCACCGCCTCGGCCCGCCCCGGCTCCGGCGCCCCCTGGAGCAGCATCCGCTCCACCTGGTCGGCGCTCGCCCGCACGTCGGTCGTGGTGAGCCGGTCCAACTCCTCGGTGAGCGAGGCGAGCGCGGCGCTGTCGCCGGGCCGCTGCGCCGACCGCTCCCGGTTCGCCGCCCTGATCAGCTCACGGATGCGCAGATCGGCCGCGCCCGCCCGCGGATCCACCGACCCCGTCAGCGGATGCGGCTTGTACAGCAGCCGTACGCCCGGGTCCGCGAGCAGCGCCCGTACGACGTTCTCGCCGGCCTCGATCACCGAGGTGTTGCCCGGGTTGCCGTCCCAGCCCTCCCAGGTCGGCGCGTACAGCACTGTCGTCCACTCGCCGTCCGAGGGGCCCTCGTAGGGCTGTACGGCGTCCAGCTGCGGGCGGCCGATCTCCACCACGTCCTTGTCCTCGACGCCGACCTCGGCCAGCGCGTACCGCTCACGCGCCGCCGGACCGGCCACCCACACCTCGTCGTAGGCCTTCGCGTACGGGTTGCAGGACGACAGCTTGTCGCTCTCCCCGTGGTTGACGAACGTGTGCTTGAGCGTGGGGATCCGCAGCACCTGCGAGGTCTTGCCGGAGTTCGAGGGGTGGATGAGGACCTGGAGCGAGGACTGCTCCAGCCGCATCAGGGTGGACACCTTCGGCAGGCACAGGACGGGGATGTCGGTCGGCGCGAGCTTTTGCACCATGAAGCGTTCCCGCAGCACGATCAGCGGACGGCCCTCCAGCTGGGCGAGCGGCTCCAGCCACATGTTCGCCTGGTACGCCGAGGCGGCGCCGCCGGAGAAGTACAGCCCGACCGTCGGCCGGTACTCCGCAAGCCAGGCGTCGAGCCAGTTCAGCGCCTCCTGCTCGGTCACCGGACGGCGGCTCGGCAGCAGCCGTACGAGAAGATCGTACAGGCCCAGCAAGCCGAGGCCGAGGGAGAGCGCGATGCCGAGAGCCGCGCAGCGGGGGTCGTCGATGGCCGCGGTGGTGAGCAGGCCCGCCGTGGCCGGGAGGCCGAAGACCAGCAGACGGTCGCCGGGGCGGCGCAGCAGCTGGGGCGGGGCGGGGGAGAGGCGCAGCGCCGAGGCGTCGATGTTGCGGGTGATCACCGGCAGTGTGCGGATGCGGCGGACCAGGACGGAGAGCGCCTGGATCGCGCAGTGCAGCGCGTAGAAGGCGAGGAGGCCGGCGACCGCAGGGGCGTACAGCGTCTCGCGCTGCTGTTCGCCGAGCCGCAGCAGACCCACCACCAGCAGCAGATCCCGCAGCACGTGCCGCACGGTGATGTCCGCGTGCGACTTGGCGAACACCGACAGCATGCCGCGCTGCCAGCGGTACAGCACGCCCTCCATGGCCAGCGACACGAGCGTCGAGGCCAGCAGCAGCGGGACGTGGGGGCGCAGCGCCGCCACGGCCTGGGCGCCGAAGGCCGCGACCAGGAGAGCCGTGACGAGCGCTCTGGTCGGAATACGGGACAGAGGTGTGGGCAACGGGGTCACTCCAAGCTCGGCGCGGGACGTCGCCCGGGTTAACGCGCGCCGACCTGTAGACGACACGCGCGTGTCCGGGAGCCATGGAGTGACCCGGTTGCCCGGAGCCCGCTACCGGCCCGACTGAAGTGCCCGCTTGATCGGGCCGCCCACCACGCGACGCGCCCGGCGGTACACGGACGCCGTCGCGACCCCCGCCCCCGCCTTGGTGGCTCGTTCCAGCTCCCGTCGCAACCGGTCGTTGTCGGTGGCGAGTTCGCCGATACGGCTCTGGAGCCAGCCGAACCGGCTGGTGAGCGAGGTGAGGTCGGCGTCGTTCCACGGGCGGATGCCGGCCGGGAAGGACAGCGACCGCATCCGTTCCTCGAAGGCGGCGCCGCCGTCGCCGTGCGTGAACGTGTTCTCCAGGCCGTTGTTGTCCAGGAACGCCGTGAACCGCTCGAACCGCTCCTGGTGGCCGCTCGTCAGAGCGTCGAAGTCGGCCTCCTCGTACAGCGCCGCCGGGTCCAGGTCCTCGGGCAGCTTGTCGATCCGGCGGTGCGGGATGTCGAAGTAGCGGCACAGCTCCAGGGTGCGCGAGTCGCCGCACAGCACGGTCGCCGGAGTGCCGGCGAGCAGGGCGGCGATGTTGCCGTGGATGCGGGAGCCGAAGGAGAAGTCGAACCCCCGCAGGTCGTCGATCCAGGTGACCGGGTCGATGTAGACGCGGACCTTGTCCTCTCGGTACATCGGGTGCTCGGGGTGCGTCGGCATCGCGCTCACCAGGCCGTTCGGGTCGGACAGGTCCCGCCAGTGCAACTGCCGTGCGTCACTGAGGTTCTGGCCGATGAAGCGCAGGTTCGGGTACCGGGCGTGGGTGCGGGTGATGACCCGCTCCAGGCCCTGGGACTTCACCGCGCTGTGCGATCCGTTGATCGCGATCCGGGCGTCGGGGCCGAGCGCCGGCTCCCGCTTGGTGACGGTGAGCTCCTTGCCGTACATGAACAGCGAAGGGCAGCCGATGACCTCGACGTCCTTGAAGCCCAGCCCCTTGAGGTACTGCTCGGTGAACTCGCCCCGCACCCCGATCGAGGCGCTGCGGTCGAGGACCGCCGAGACGAACTCGCGCACCGAGGGCTCGATGCCCTTCAGCCGCGCCGCGTTGTAACCGAGCCCGGCCTGGGCGCCGACCCCCACCACGACCACGGGGATCCGCAGCCTGGTGATCAGCCGGGTCAGCCGCTTCAGCTGTGCCTCGAACGAGGGACGGAACGCGTTGGCGAGCGGGACGACGAACGCGTCGTACTCCTCGTTGATCCGGCCGGCCGCCGAGACATCGGTGCGGATGCCGTTCGAGACGACCTCGGTGCGGGGCGTCTGAAGGATCTTGTGCGTGGCGTCGCTGAAGATCAGGTTGCCGGAGTTGGTGGCGATGACGTCCCGGTGCAGGGCTTCCTCGACGGGGACGACGTCATAGGGGCTCTTGCCCGAGCGCAGGAGGATGCGTTTGCCGCGGTGAATCTGATGAGCATCGTGTGACACGACGCTCAACTTAAATTTGCTCAGCCGATGTTTCTACAGGCAACCAATACAACCTTTTTGCCGTATGCAACGCGTGAGCAAACAGTTACCGCCCCAGTGTCCGGGGGCTGGAATCCCCGCGCGCGCGACGATCCGCTTCGCGTAGATTGCCGAGCAGGGAACCACACGCATGCGAGGGGAAAGAACACAGGTGGCAGGGGTAAGGCAGGGTGTGCGCGAGGCCCGCAGGGTCGTCGTCAAGGTGGGTTCCTCGTCGCTGACCACCGCATCGGGCGGTCTGGACGCCGACCGGGTCGACGCGCTCGTCGACGTCCTCGCCAAGAGCCGCAGCGGCGGCGAGCGGGAGATCGTCCTCGTCTCCTCCGGCGCCATCGCCGCCGGACTCGCCCCGCTGGGCCTGCGCCGGCGCCCCAAGGACCTGGCCCGCCAGCAGGCCGCCGCGAGCGTCGGCCAGGGCCTGCTCGTCGCCCGCTACACCGCTTCCTTCGCCCGGCACGGCGTCCGCGTCGGCCAGGTGCTGCTGACCAGCGACGACATGAGCCGCCGCGCCCACCATCGCAACGCCTCGCGCACCCTCGACAAGCTGCTCGCCATGGGCGCGTTCCCGATCGTCAACGAGAACGACACCGTCGCCACCGACGAGATCCGCTTCGGCGACAACGACCGGCTCGCCGCCCTGGTCGCCCACCTGGTCCGCGCCGACCTGCTGGTCCTGCTGTCCGACGTGGACGGCGTCTACGACGGCGACCCCGGCCGACCCGGCACCTCGCGGATAGCGGAGGTACGCGGGCCGCAGGACCTCGCGCACGTCGAGATCGGCAGCGCCGGGAAGGCGGGCGTCGGCACCGGCGGCATGGTCACCAAGGTCGAGGCCGCCCGGATCGCGGCGGCGGCCGGCATCCCCGTGGTTCTGACCAGCGCGATCCACGCGGCCGAGGGCCTGGTGGGCGGTGACACCGGCACCTACTTCCACGCCACCGGCAAGCGCTCCGCCGACCGGCTGCTGTGGCTCCAGCACGCGTCCACCCCGCAGGGCTCGCTGACCCTGGACGACGGTGCGGTGCGGGCGGTCGTGGAGCGCCGCAAGTCGCTGCTGCCGGCCGGGATCGCCGCCGTCGAGGGCGAGTTCAGCGCGGGCGACCCGGTCGAGCTGCGCGACAGCGCGGGGCGCCCGGTCGCCCGGGGACTCGTGGGCTTCGACGCCAAGGAGATCCCGCAGCTGCTGGGGCGGTCGACACGGGAACTGGCGAAGGAGCTGGGGGCGGAGTACGAGCGGGAGATCGTCCACCGGGACGACTTGGTGATCCTGGAGCCGTGAGCCGTGAGCCGTGAGCCGTGAGCCGTGAGCCGTGAGCCGTGAGTTCTGAACCCTGAGGCGTGAGGTCTTGGCGGGACCGGGCCGACCGCTGATCCCCGGGCCGAAAACAGGGGGAACGCCCTGCTATAGAGGTCGCCCTGAGGTGGACGTTCCGCAAAATCGCCCCGCGAGCCCTTGCGGCCTGCTCAACTTTGTCTCAGGGACACGTTCGGAAAACGACCACCGAGTCGGTCACTGCGAAAAGGAGGCCGTCGTGAGACGAGTGCGCCCGGGGGCGGCGTCCCGCAGTGCCGGTGGGGTCTCGTCCCGTGCGGCCGGTGAGGAGCGCGCCTTGACGAGCGTCGCGGCCGGCGACCGCTACGAGGAGCCCAAGGACCTGCCGCGCCTGTGGCATGTCACCCTCAGCGTCTCCGGTCAGGAGGCCCCGCTGAAGGAGGTCCGGCGCGCCCTGGAACAGCTCGCCCACGACCATCCCTTTCTGCTGACCAGCAGATATGCCAACGATCACGCGGAGATCCGCTACTGGGAAGAGGCCCGCGACCTGCACGACGCGGCGGCGGTGGCGCTGCGGCTGTGGGGCGAGCACCGCCAGAGCGCGGGGCTGCCGCCATGGGAGATCGTCGGCCTGGAGGTCATCGACCGCGAGACCTACCACCAGCGCATCGCGGAGGGCTGCGGTCCGCTCCCGGCGGCCCCGGTCGGCGTCCATCCCTTTTGAGCGCCCTTGAGCGGCGTGTGGGCTTGTCTCGGGGTTTGGGATGAGCAAGGGGAGGGCCTGGGAAGCGCACTACCCTTCTTTTCATGACCTCGCTTTCGCCGTACGACGCCATGACCCCGGTCACCCAGGCCGCCTATCGCGCCAAGGCCGCCGCGGCCGACCTCGCTCCGCTGCCGCGGGCCGAGAAGGACGACGCGCTGCTCGCCATCGCGGACGCCCTGGAGGTCCGTACGAGTGAGATCGTCGAGGCCAACGCCAAGGACATCGCCAAGGCCCGTGAGGCCGGCACCAGCGAGGCGATCATCGACCGGCTGACGCTCACGCCGGAGCGGGTGCGGGCCATCGCCGCCGATGTCCGTGAGGTCGTCGCGCTGCCCGACCCGGTCGGCGAGGTCGTGCGCGGGTCCACCCTGCCCAACGGCATCGACCTGCGTCAGGTCCGCGTCCCGCTCGGCGTCGTCGGGATCATCTACGAGGCCCGCCCGAACGTCACGGTGGACGCCGCCGCCCTCTGCCTGAAGTCCGGCAACGCCGTCCTGCTGCGCGGCTCCGCCTCGGCCTACGAGTCGAACACCGCGCTCGTCCGGGTGATCCGCGACGCCGTGGGCGGCGCCGGCCTGCCCGCCGACGCCGTCCAGCTGGTGCCCGGGGAGAGCCGGGAGAGCGTGCGCGAGCTGATGCGCGCTCGCGGCCTGGTCGACGTGCTGATCCCGCGCGGCGGCGCCTCGCTGATCCAGACGGTCGTCTCGGAGTCGATCGTCCCGGTCATCGAGACCGGCACCGGCAACTGCCACGTCTACGTCGACGCCCAGGCCGACCTCGACATGGCGATCGAGATCCTGATCAACTCCAAGGCCCAGCGCGTCAGCGTCTGCAACGCCGCCGAGACGCTGCTGGTCCATCAGGACATCGCCCCCGAGTTCCTGCCGCGTGCCCTGGACGCCCTCGCGGAGGCCGGGGTGACCGTGCACGCCGACGAGAGGGTCATGGCGTACGGCAAGGACTCCAAGGCGACCGTCGTCGAGGCCACGGCGGAGGACTGGGAGACCGAGTACCTGTCGTACGACATCGCCGCCGCGGTCGTGGACTCGCTGGACAAGGCCGTCGAGCACATCCGGCTGTGGACCTCCGGGCACACCGAGGCCATCGTCACGACCTCGCAGCAGGCCGCCCGCCGGTTCACCCAGTTGGTCGACTCCACCACGGTCGCGGTGAACGCCTCCACGCGCTTCACCGACGGCGGCCAGTTCGGCTTCGGCGCGGAGATCGGCATCTCCACGCAGAAGCTGCACGCCCGTGGCCCGATGGGGCTGCCGGAGCTGACCAGCACGAAGTACATCGTCACTGGTGACGGGCACGTACGACGCTGAGCGGCCCGGGGCGTCCGACCCGCGCGCTCCGGCGCTCGGGGCGTGTCGCAGCGCTCACCGGCGCAGGGCGCGCGGCCAGGGCATATGCGTCCGACACGCGCCCCCGGTCTGCGCCCGTGCAGCAGCGGAGGCGTCTCACAAGGCGGATGAATTTCCATACCGTCTGCCCAAATTGACCCCCCAGGTCTACTCTGGAGCCGTGCCGGAGGACGTGGGGGGCACGCCGTTCCCTGACGGCTGGGAGCCCGACGACGACCACGACCGCGGGGTGTCGGACGAAGAGTTCGCCTCCGTGGTCTTCGACGAGGCCTTCGTACAGGCGGCCGTGGTGCACGAGCCGACCGCCGTCGAGCGCCTCCTGGCCGCCGCCCAGGCGAGAGCGGAGGCCTCCGAGGCCGAGGCCCGCCGGGCACACGGCCGGGGCGAGCGGTACGACGACGGGTACGGCCGCGACGGCCGCACCGGATTCGGCCATGATCCCGACTTCGACGACCTGGACGACCCGGACCTCCACGAGGACCACTACGGCGCCCCGGGGGCGTACGGCAAACAGGTCCGCTGGCATCGTCCCGTGGCCTGGGTGCTCGCCCTGGTGATGGGGATCGGCATGGTCGCCCTGGCCTTCGCGGCGGTCTACCGCGGCGCCTCCTCCAACGGCCGGGACCAGATCACACCCCCCGCGTCCACCGGGCTGGAGCAGGGCAGCGGAGTGACCCCGTCGGCCTCCGCCGACTATTCCCGGCCGGCCGTACCGGCGACCCCGCGCACGCCCTGACCGGGGGCCGGTCGAAGGCCCGGGCGCCGCTGTGGGCCGTCCGGCCGACCCGGTGAGAACCTGTCAGAACTTGTCGCACAGCGGGGCGTTTACCTGAGCTCCCGGCGACCTACCCTGAAGATATGGGAGGGTCTGGAGACCCACCTGAGGGGACACCCGAGGGCGGCCCCGGAGGTGGCGAGGACGAATACCGGTCCGTCGTCTTCGACGAATCGTTCGTGCGGGCTGCCCGCCTCCAGGAGTTCTCCGCGCAGGAGCGCATGTCCGACCACGCGCCCGCCGTGCGCCACCGCCCACCACTGCGCCGGGGACTGTCCCGGCAAGCGCTGATCCTCGTCCTGTTGATCGCCGTGGCCTTCGGTACGGCGATCTACATGGGTGTACGGCATCCCTACCAGAGCCCCGCGAGCTCCGGGCCGCCCGCCGAGCCCCTACGGATGACCGTCATCCCGCTCGCCCCGCAGGGCAAGGTGCCCGGGACCGCTGACACCGACCTGCTGTACGCGCGCAGTCCCGCGGCGCAGTACCGCATCGGCGCGGAGGGCATCCCGCTGCCGGCCGCGCGTCGCACCGCGCACTTCTCCGACAGCCAGGTGACGAACGCGCTGACCATCGCGAAGGACTACATCGTGCGGTCCTCGCTGTATCCGGAAGTGCTCACCGGGGAGCAGGTCCGGCCGGTGCGGGTGCTGCTCGACCCCGACCAACTCGACCAGTTCGACCAGAGCTTCAGTCACCCGGCCGCGGACGGGCGGCATGCGCCGACCGGGTGGCTGGTCCGCTTCGACGCCGCCCAGGCGGAGCTCGCCGACCGGAAGATCCGCGTCCAGGGGACGCTCGCCGCCGCCGAGACGGACTCGTCCACGCTGGAGGTCACCGCGGACCACACGTTCGTCTACGCCCTGCGGGCCGCCGATCCGAAGAAGGCCGCCGATCCGAAGAAGGCCGGCGATCCGCGGAAGGCCGGCGAGGCGGTCGAGGCCGGCGAGGCGTCGCTGTTCACCGTCCGGCGCGAGCTGCACTTCCGCTTCGACCGTGACGACCTGCGGCTGCACCAGGCCCAGCTGGTCGTCTCCTATGTCCAGGCCGGTCCGCTGTCCTGCGCGGACGACCCCACCAACCGGCTGCGTCCGCTGCTCGCCGGGCAGACCGCCAAGGCCGGCGGCCCGGCGGGGACGAATCCCTACGCGACGGGCGGGGCGACGGCGCTGTGCGGATCGCTGGCCACGGGAGCGCAGCCGAAGGTGTGAGCGGGGCCTCCGGCCGGCGGCGGGGGCGGGGCCCTGTCGGCCGTACGCCATCCGTTCGTGGGCCGGGCCCCTGCCGGCTGAGGCGCAGGCCCGCGGATCGGTCGGTCCCTGTCCCCGTCAGCCGTCAGCCGTCAGGGGTCAGCCGTCGTCCCGGCGGTCGCGGTCGCCTTCGCCGCCCGGGGTGTCGTCGTCCCGGCGCGGTTCCTGCCGCGGGGGCGTGCTCGTGAAGCCGCCGAAACCGCGCCGCACTCGGCCGCCCAGGTCCCCGGCGCCGCCGGCGATGTCCGTGACCAGCTTCATCAGCGGGTCCTTGGACGACTTCACGTGGGTGGCGTAATGGGACGCCGACTCCCGGAAGGAGTCGGTCACGGAGGTGTCCTTGTCCTCCGTGCGGCGCGGGTAGTGGCCGTCCATGATCCGCTGGTGGTCGCGGGACTCGGCCCACTTCTTCAGCTCGGCCGCGCGGACCGTGGTGAAGGGGTGCGAGCGGGGCAGTACGTTCAGGATCTTCAGCACCGAGTCGCGCAGGTCGCCGCCCGCCTCGTACTCGTCGGCCTGCTTCAGGAATGCGTCCACGTTCATCTCGTGCAGATGGTGGCCGCCAGCGAGCTTCATCAGGCCGCGCATCGAGGCATGGAGGTCCTGGCCGACGAGCAGGCCGGCCCGGTCGGCGGACAGCTCCGACTTGCGGAACCACTCCCGCAGTGCCGTCACGATCGCCATGATCGCGATGTTGCCCAGCGGGATCCAGGCGACCCGGACCGCCAGGCTGGTCAGGAACAGCAGGATCGTGCGGTACACCGAGTGGCCGGAGAGGGCGTGGCCCACCTCGTGGCCGACCACCGCGCGCATCTCCTCCTCGTCGAGCAGCTCCAGCAGTCCCGTCGTGACGACGATGATCGGCTCGTCCAGGCCGATGCACATCGCGTTCGGCACCGGGTCCTGGTTCACGTACATCGGCGGGACCTTCTCCAGGTCCAGGATGTAACAGGCGTCCCGCAGCATGTCGTTGAGGTGCGCGAACTGCTGGTCCGACACCCGCACCGAGTCGGACAGGAAGAGCAGCCGCAGACTGCGCTCGGGCAGCAGGCCGCTCAGCGCCTTGAACACGGTGTCGAAGCCGCTCAGCTTGCGCAGGGCCACCAGGGCCGAGCGGTCCGCCGGGTGTTCGTACGCACGCGAGGAGATCCCCGGGAAGCGCCTGCGCTGCCTGCTCGGAACGTGCTCGCGGCCGTCCTGCTGGTGGCCTTCGGACATGTCTTCCCCCATGTGCGTGAGTGTGGCCCTGTGCGGACCCTTGTGCGTCCCTTTGCGCCCCCCGAAGCCGAGCCCAGCCTAGGCGGAGTTACCGTGGACGGGCACTACAGCGAAGGAGTTGCGAACCATGGAGCACAGCCCCGCAGCCGCCTGGCTCGCCGAAGCCGCGAGCGCGGCCGAGCAGCAGGGGGCGGGGAGCCTGCTCCGGGTCGTGCTGATCGTGATGGTCGTGGGCTGTGTGCTGACCGCGTGGTTCCTGTTGCGGGGCTACAGGCGGAAGGACGAATGAGCCCCCGGGAAGGTTCCCCGCGGGCCGGCGGAGGTTCTCCAACGGTGGAGTCGGCGTGATCGCCGTCATGGCGCCCGCTTACCATGAGCCGACATCTTTATCCCGCCCACACCCGATAGGTCACGCCGAAGATGAGCTTCCACAGCGCAGCTGCCCAGTTGGTCACCCTCGCCGCCGAGGGCGAGGGGCACGGTGGCAACCACAACAGCATCAGCCCGTGGGTCACCGGGGGTGGCGCCTTCGTCATCCTCATGCTCCTGCTGTGGATCACCACCCGCTTCAACCGCGACCGCTGAGTCCCGACCGGCCCCCACCCGGTCCGTCCGGGAAGCGGGCGGCCGGGGCCCTCAGGCGGGGCCGGTAGGGTCTGCACGCATGGGAGAGCAGGACATGCCTACCGGCCCCGGAAACGGCCCGACGAACCCCGGCAAACGCCGCCTCGGCGTCATGGGCGGAACGTTCGACCCGATCCACCACGGCCACCTCGTCGCGGCCAGTGAGGTCGCCGCGCAGTTCCACCTCGACGAGGTCGTCTTCGTGCCGACCGGCCAGCCCTGGCAGAAGAGCCACCGGCACGTCTCCCCGGCCGAGGACCGCTATCTGATGACGGTCATCGCCACCGCCGAGAACCCGCAGTTCTCCGTCAGCCGCATCGACATCGACCGAGGCGGCCCGACGTACACGGTGGACACCCTGCGCGACCTGCGCGCGCTCAACCCGGACACCGATCTGTTCTTCATCACCGGTGCCGACGCCCTGGGTCAGATCCTGACCTGGCGGGACTCGGTGGAGCTGTTCTCCCTCGCGCACTTCATCGGGGTCACCCGGCCCGGCCACCACCTCGACGACGCCGGGCTACCGGAAGGCGGCGTGTCGTTGGTCGAGGTTCCCGCGCTGGCCATCTCGTCCACCGATTGCCGCGCGAGAGTCGCCAAGGGCGACCCCATCTGGTATCTGGTGCCGGACGGAGTCGTGCGCTACATCGACAAGCGCGAGCTGTACCGCGGCGAGTGAGGCGAGTGAGCCGAGAGGGGCGACGGTGAACGACCGATACGACGCGGGGTACGGGGCCGACCAGTACGAACTCGTCGGCTACGACGAGTACGGGCAGCCGGTGTACCGGCAGATCCCGCAACAGCAACAGCCGCCCCAGCAGCAGTACGACCCCTACGCACAGCAAGGCTACGGCTACGATCCGTACGCGACCGCCCGTCAGCATCAGGCTCCGCCGTACGACCCCTACGCGGCCGGCGACACCGGCCGGCAGCCGCAGACGCAGGCCTACGACGCGTACGGCACCGGCACACACCACGACCCGCAGCAGGGCGGCGCGCACTCACCGCCGTACGACCCCTATGGCCGTACCGCGGCCGGCGGTCAGCAGCACCGGGTCGCCGAGCAGACCGCCTACATCCCGCAGCAGGCCGGACCGGTCGAGGAACCGCAGGAGCAGGACCAGGACCGGGGCCGGGGCGAACGGGACTACCGCACCGAGCAGTTCGCCTTCGTCGAGGAGCCCGACCAGGACTCCGAGGACGTCATCGACTGGCTGAAGTTCACCGAGAACCGCACCGAGCGGCGCGAGGAGGCCCGGCGCCGGGCACGCGCGCGTGTGATCGCCCTCGTGGTCGTCCTGTCGCTCGTCGCGGTCGGCGGCGTCGGTTACCTCTGGTACGCCGGAAAGCTGCCCGGGCTGTCCTCGTCGGACGACAAGGCCGGCACCGGGACGCCCGTGAGCGCCCAGAAGCGGGACGTGATCGTCGTCCATCTGCACAACACCGGCAAGGGCGACACCTCCACGGCGCTGCTCGTCGACAACACCACCACCAAGCAGGGCACGACCGTCCTGCTGCCCAACTCGCTCGCCCTGACCGGCGACGACGGCGACCAGACCTCCCTGGCCAAGTCCGTCGACGACGACGGCTCCGCCGGGACGCGCGACGCGCTCGACACCGCGCTCGGCACCCGGATCCAGGGCACCTGGCGCCTGGACACCCCGTACCTCCAGAACCTCGTCGACCTCGTCGGCAACATCGAGGTCGACACGGACGTGAACGTCCCCGACCCGGAGGCCAAGTCCAAGGGCGCCGCGCCCCTCGTCCGCAAGGGCGAGGCCCGGACCCTCAGCGGCAAGACGGCCGTCGCCTACGCCACCTACCGCGCCGCGGGCGAGGCACAGAACGCCCAGCTGGCGCGGTTCGGGCAGGTCATGCAGGCCGTGCTGCGCAAGATGACCTCGGACGCCCAGGGCGCGACCGTCACCGTTCAGACGCTGGGCATGATCATCGAGCCCCCGCTCACCGACAAGGACCTCGGTGCCTTCCTGGCCAGGCTCGCCGACCTCGCCAAGGGCGGCGACTACAAGACGGCCATGCTGCCCGTCCAGGACGACGGCACCCTGAGCGCCCGGGCGAGCGCCGCCGTCGTCAAGGACGTGCTCGGCGGCACCGCAAAGAGCCCCGACAAGGACGCCGCCGTGCGGGTGTCCGTCCGCAACGCCAGCGGTGTGAAGGACAACACGGGCAAGGTCCGGGTGACGCTGCTCAACGGCGGCTTCACCTTCCTGGAGGGCGGCACCGCCGACACCGCGGCCACCTCCGAGGTCGTCTACGCCGACGCCGCCGACAAGGAGAACGCCACCGAGGTCGCCAAGACCCTCGGTCTGCCGGCCGGCGCCGTCACCAAGGGCGAGGTGTCCGGCAACGCGGACGTCACCGTCGTGGTCGGCCAGGACTACGCACCGTCGTCCTAGGTCGTCGCGGGGCAGGCGGGACTTTGCGGACACGGCCTGGCAGGCGAGATGCCCGGGGCGCCCCATGTGAGCCGATAATCACGTGGGGTGCTGTCGGCGGTCCGTGAGACCCTTGTTGTCAAGCAACCGCCGACCGAAAGCCTTGTGGTGACCGCAACCGACCGTTCCCTCGAGCTCGTCAACACCGCCGCCCAGGCAGCCGCCGACAAGCTCGCGCACGACATCATCGCTTACGACGTCAGCGACGTACTGTCGATCACGGATGCCTTCCTGCTGGCCTCCGCGCCCAATGACCGCCAGGTCAAGTCGATCGTCGACGAGATCGAGGAGCGGCTCCACAAGGAGCTCGGCGCCAAGCCGGTGCGCCGCGAGGGCGACCGCGAGGCCCGCTGGGTGCTGCTCGACTACGTCGACATCGTCGTGCACGTCCAGCACAGCGAGGAGCGTGTCTTCTACGCCCTGGAGCGGCTGTGGAAGGACTGCCCCGAGCTCGACCTCCCCGAGGACGCCAAGGCCACTCGTGGCAAGGCCGAGGAGCACGCCAAGCTCCGGGCCGAGGAGGATGCCGCCGAGACCGGCGGTGAGTGGCGGTGAGCGCCTTCAGCGAGGCCGCCAGGCCCGGTCGGGGCCGCCGCGTCATCCTGTGGCGGCACGGCCAGACCTCCTGGAACGTGGAGCGCCGCTTCCAGGGCAGCACCGACGTGGCCCTCACCGAGGCGGGCCTCGCCCAGGCCCGCCGCGCCGCCCGGCTGCTCGCGGGCCTCAAGCCCGACGCGATCATCGCCTCCGACCTCCAGCGCGCCGCCCACACGGCCGCCGAGCTCGCCGCGCTCACCGGCCTCGACGTGACCCACGACGAGGCCCTGCGCGAGACCTACGCGGGCGTCTGGCAGGGCCTGACGCACGACGAGATCATCGCCCGGCACGGCGAGGAGTACGCCGCCTGGAAGCGCGGTGAGCCGGTGCGTCGCGGCGGCGGCGAACTGGAGACCGAGGTCGCCGACCGCGCCGCCCCGGTGGTGCTCCGGCACACCGAGAAGCTGCCCGACGAAGGCACGCTCGTCGTCGTCAGCCACGGTGGCACCATCCGTACGACCATCGGCCGCCTCCTCGGCCTGGAGGCCCGGTACTGGGAGAGCCTCGGCGGGCTCTCCAACTGCTGCTGGTCCGTCCTGGGCGAGGGTGCCCGCGGCTGGCGGCTGCTGGAGCACAACGCCGGCACCCTGCCGGAGCCGGTGCTCGGCGACGACGACTGACCGGCGGGGATCCGTCCGGGGCCGCCAGGGACCCGGATTTCACTTTCCGGCAGGTCGCAGGCTAAAGTTCTTCTTGTTCGCCCCGTTGAGCGGGGAAGGAACGAGGGGCTATAGCTCAGTTGGTAGAGCGCCTGCATGGCATGCAGGAGGTCAGGAGTTCAATTCTCCTTAGCTCCACAGCGAGACAACAAGATCCCGCCGATCACTTCGATCGGCGGGATCTTCTGGTATCCACGGCGGGCGATCGGATCAACGGCCGGACGCGTACCTCCGGTTCGCGCGGCACCGCCCGCGTCGAACTGTTCGGGTTCGGCTTGAGCACTTCGGCCCCGTCAGGCGTATACCTCTCATGAGGCGCTTCGGGGTGCGTGTTCGGGCGGTCCGGGCGGCGGCGAGGGCTGCCGTGTCCGGACTGGTACTGAGGCGTCGCTGACCGTATTGGTCCGGCCGTGGCAGAATCAAACGGCCGGAAGGGGACGCGGCCCGACGGGAGGGAGTGGTGATGCCTGCGAGCATCCTCGAAGAGGTCGGTCACCTCTTCGAAGCAGCGTTGGCGCGGGACACGATCACCCGTCTCAGCTGCCCTTCCTGCGGATCCGCCCATGTCGCGCAGCTCCTCGGCGACAACGGCGGAATTTCCTACGTGTGCACGGCCTGCGGCCACAGCTGGAGCTGATCGATGGGTGCACACAGGCGAAAGTGCGACTGGTGCGGCAGCGGAACGCCGATCGTCCGGGACATGGAACCGGTGAACCCCGACTACCAGTACTGGTGTGAGGAATGCGCGCGGGCGCTGATCATAAAAGGCGATCCGATCGAGACCTACCGCGAACTCGAGGGTGAACCGATCTATGGTCGCCTGCTCGAAGAACACTGCACACTCAAGCGCTTCTATTCCTTCGTCACGGCTTGAGCGTGTCCGGCTCCCGCAGGGCGGCCGGCGGCAACTCGACGAGACAGAGGCCGACATCAGGCCCGTAGCGGGTCGGATCGGAAACGATTTGGTGCTGAGGCCCCGGCCCGGTAATGTTGGCGTCGCCGCCGGGGAAACCGGGCGGACCAAAGCAAGGGGCTATAGCTCAGTTGGTAGAGCGCCTGCATGGCATGCAGGAGGTCAGGAGTTCAATTCTCCTTAGCTCCACAGCAAGATCCCGCCGGATCGGACAGATCCGGCGGGATCTTTCGTTTGCCGTGAGCCGTAGCTCTGCGGCCCTGGCCCCAGCGGCCGTTGAAAGGGGCCGCCCGATGCCGGCCGGCCCCTTCACGCGCGCGTGCTCAGTTCCCGCGGCCCAGCGCGCGCCTGCCGCGGCCCTGGGAGAGGACCGGCAGGTTGTTGCGCGACGGGTCCTGCCCGCGGGTGTCCTCCTCCAGACGCAGCGCCAGGGCCGGGCAACGGCGCACCGCGCGCAGGGCCTTGGCCTCGGCGTAGCGCGGCACCATGGCCTGGGCGACCGTCGGGAAGCCGTCGGCGCCGAGCTGGAAGACCTCCGGGAGGATGTCCGCGCACAGGCCGTGCCCCCGGCACAGGGTCCAGTCGACGTGGATCTTCTGGCGGCTGGGGCCGTTCTCCTCCGTCTCGCCGCCCGGGATGCCCGTAGGGGCCCTGCCGCCCTCGAAGAGCGGCAGAACGCCCTCCACGGGCCGTCCGCAGCCATTGCCGAGGACATGGGCCGCGAGGTCGTCGGTGAAGGCCTTGATGGTCGACTCCAGGAACATCGCGGAGCCGTCCGGGTGCGAACAGGCGCCGCGCCGCTTGACGTTCTTGGCGACCTGCTTGAGCGCCTCCAGAGCGGCGGGGCCACCGCCGTTCAGGATGTCCTCCAGGCCGCGCGCGGCGGCCGGCAGGCCGAGGTAGCAGGGGCCGCACTGCCCCGCGCTCTCCTCGGCGAGCCACTGCGCCACCCGCAGCGACTCGCCCAGCGGGCAGGTCTCCTGAGTGATCGGCAGGATCGCGCCGGCGCCCAGCGAACCGCCCACGGCGTCCAGGGAGTTGCGCGAGACGATGGCCTCGTTGACGGTCGCCGCGTCGATCCACTTGCCGTGGTAGCCGCCGGTCAGCACGCCCTGCGGCACGGGCGGGGCGCCGGCGAGCTGAAGGACGTAGCGCAGCGGCACGCCCGTGGGGACCTCGATCACCATGGGGCGCGCGACCGCGCCGGACACCGTGAGCATGACGGTGCCCGGCTCGTCGTACAGGCCGGTGTTGCCGTAGCGCTCGGGGCCGATGCGGGCGGCGATGGCCAGCTGGGCGAACGTCTCGGCGTTGGACAGCAGGGTGGGTGCGCCGCCGACGCCGCTCTGCGAGGCGCTGATCTTGCGGCCGGGCGGGATCGCCGGACCGCCGTCGATGGAGCGGACCAGGGAGGCGGCGGCGCCGGTGACCATGCGCACCGGGTTGCGCTGCACGAACGCGCGTAGCGCGGACCGGCGGCTGTTGCTCAGACCGCGTTCGGCGAGGGCGGCCTCCATGGAGCGCTGGGTCGATTCCCGGGTGACCCCCACCACGAGCGTGCGGGCACCCAGGGCCTCGGCGCACAGCAGGGCGCCGTCCAGGATGAGATGCGGGGCACGGTTGATCATCACCGTGTCCTTGCGGCAGGCCGGTTCGTCCTCACTGCCGTTGACGACGACGACCGGCCGTACGCCCCGCTTGATCGCGGACTCGGCCACCGAGCGCAGCTTCTTGTGGAAGGGGAACCCCGCGCCGCCGCGGCCCTTCAGATTGATGTTCTCGGCGAGCTTGGCCAACTGCTCGCCGCCCATCGGTTCGAGCGGCCCGTGCACCTTCAGATGCATGGGCAGATCGAGTCTTTCCACAAGGTCGAAGCCCGACGTGAGCTGGGGAAGTCCGACCACACGGACTTCGGGTACGTCGGGCAGGGCCTCGTTCACTTAAAGCCTCCGGAAGGCGTGTTCCAAGGTTCGCCCGGACCCGGGGCGTCGAAGTCGTAGGACGCACCGGGCAGTGTTTCAGTGGCGGGACCGCTGTTGTTGTACGTGTCGTTCTGGTTGTACGTCCCGAAGACCGCGTTCGTCTCAGAGGTGTCGTACACATCACTCGAGCCGTAGCCCGAAGCGCCGCCATTGCCATAGACCGGGATGTTGTAGCCGGTGTCGTTGAGCGGGTCGTAGGAGGAGCGGGGTGCCTCGCCCACCGGCGGAGGGGACGGGATCGGCCAGCTGCCGGAGGTGCTGCTGTCGACGCGCGGCATGGCCTCCGTGGGCTGCATGTCCAGCGGCAGGTCCGTGCGGGAGGTCTGGCCGGTGTCGTACGGCTGCCGCGCGCGGGAGGAGCCGGAGACCGCGCGGTAGGCGGCGGCGAATCCGGACGCGGACTCCTGGGAGGGGGCCGGGGGGGCTTGGTAGAGGGGGTCGGCGGAGAACGAGGTCTGGGGCTGGGAGGCGGTCGGGTCGGGCTGCCTCGATCGCCTTCCTCGTCCCCTGCGGCCGGACGGCGCGGACTCCGACGACCGGGCCCGGCTCGCCTCCAGCTTCTCCCGGACCGCGGGCTCGCCGCCGCCGATGAGCTGCGCGATCTGGTCGGCGACCTTGCGCTTGAACGGGCGAGGTGCCGCGCGCAGGGCGAGGGCGGCGGCGACCGCGACGACGCACAGCTCGTAGGAGACCATGAAGAACGTCTTCGCGGGGCGGCCGGCGAACAGGCCGTGGATCAGTGCCGCGCACCAGGCCGGGTAGGCCAGCATGTGCATCGCTCGCCAGCGCGCCGCGACCGGCGCCGGGGACGCGAAGCGGTTGCGCAGCGCGCCGGTGATGCCGACGAAGATCATGAGCATCGCGGCCAGGGTGCCGAGGCCGATCAGGAAGGCGGTCCCGGTGAACTCGTCACCGCCGGTGATGAACAGCCCGAAGGGGATCACCGCGGCGATCCAGCTCACGTGCTCCAGTGCCAGCTTCGCGATGATGTGCACGAGGAGGAACGCGATCGAGGCGACCGCGGTGATCCGGTGAACGGCCTGCGCGATGATCCGCTGGCGGGTGTCGAGGATCATCCGGTCCTGGGCGACGAGCCCCCAGATCACGGAGCAGGTGAGGCAGACGAGGGACAGCACACCGGCGCCGAAGTTGAGGAACTCCAGGAACGCGTCGTCCATCGTGCTGTCGTTGGGATCCGTCGTCACGACAGACCTCCCGACAGCACGATGAGGGGTATGGACAGCAGAGTGTCAGCGACCGACGCCTCGCCGGCCGGGAGATCCGGCCCGGGAGGCGAGCTGAGGTGAGGACGAGGGTTCATGGGGGCGACTCCGAACGGTTCGGGAAAGCGGTCCCGCTGCCGCACTCTAAGTGGCTCCATACCGACGGGTACGGCGTTTGAGTTATTGCGTTGTTATCTAAGGGTCGAGTGGGGCACGCGATGCCCCTTAGTGACTGTTACGCCAGGTAATAGTTGAACTTGATTCAGCTTTTCGGTCTCTTCACAACTCTCAGGTACGGAATCAGGGGCGCCATTGTTCACGCGCGCCCCCGTCTCGAGCCCCGTCGCGCCCCGGGCCGGAAGTCCGTCGCGACCCGCTCCGGCGCTGCGGTACCCTGACGCCATGCGTGCCGTACGCCTTCTGCTTAGCGGGCCGCGCTGATCAGTCCCGACCACCGGGCGAATCGGATGGTCGGAATCGGCGCGGCGTCCCCTCCTGTGCGAGGGGATTTTTCGTTTCTCGGGAATCGCAGCCGCTGGCAGAGACGATCGATGGAGCTTTGAGGATCATGAGCGAGACGAACCCCGCTGCCACCGCCGAGGTGGTCGCGCCGCACCGCTACACGGCCGCCATGGCGGCCGACATCGAGGCACGCTGGCAGGACTTCTGGGACGCCGACGGCACCTACGCGGCGCCCAACCCCAAGGGCGACCTGGCGGGCGACCCGGAGCTGGTCGCCAAGCCCAAGAAGTTCATCATGGACATGTTCCCGTACCCCTCTGGTGCGGGTCTGCACGTCGGCCACCCCCTGGGGTACATCGCCACCGACGTCTTCGCGCGCTTCCAGCGCATGACCGGCCACAACGTCCTGCACACCCTGGGCTTCGACGCCTTCGGCCTGCCCGCCGAGCAGTACGCCGTGCAGACCGGCACACACCCGCGTGTGTCCACCGAGGCCAACATCGTGAACATGAAGGCCCAGCTGCGCCGGCTGGGCCTGGGCCACGACAAGCGACGGTCGTTCGCCACGATCGACCCGGACTACTACAAGTGGACCCAGTGGATCTTCCTGCAGATCTTCAACTCCTGGTACGACGACGAGGCGAAGAAGGCCCGTCCGATCTCCGAGCTGATCGCCCTGTTCGAGTCCGGCGAGCGTGCCGTACCGAGCGTTGACGGCTCCACGCGCGCGTGGAGCGAGCTGAACACCGCCGAGCGCGCCGACGTCCTGGGCGAGTACCGCCTGGCGTACGCCTCCGACGCGCCGGTCAACTGGTGCCCCGGCCTGGGCACCGTGCTGGCCAACGAGGAGGTCACCGCCGACGGCCGCTCCGAGCGCGGCAACTACCCGGTCTTCAAGGCCAAGCTGCGCCAGTGGAACATGCGCATCACCGCCTACGCCGACCGGCTGCTGGACGATCTGACCGAGCTGGACTGGCCCGAGGCCATCAAGCTGCAGCAGCGCAACTGGATCGGCCGCTCCGAGGGCGCCCGGGTCGACTTCCCGATCGACGGTGAGCGCATCACCGTCTTCACCACCCGCCCGGACACCCTGTTCGGCGCGAGCTACATGGTGCTGGCCCCCGAGCACCCGCTGGTCGAGAAGTTCACCCCGGACGCCTGGCCCGAGGGCACCCACGACGTCTGGACCGGCGGCCATGCGACCCCGGCCGAGGCCGTCGCCGCCTACCGTGCGCAGGCCGCCTCCAAGTCCGACGTCGAGCGCCAGGCCGAGGCCAAGGACAAGACCGGCGTCTTCATCGGCTCGTACGCGACCAACCCGGTCAACGGCGAGCAGGTCCCCGTCTTCATCGCCGACTACGTCCTGATGGGTTACGGCACCGGCGCGATCATGGCCGTCCCGGCGGGCGACCAGCGCGACTTCGAGTTCGCACGCGCCTTCGAGCTGCCGATCGTCTGCATCGTCGAGCCGACGGACGGGCGGGGCACGGACACCTCGACCTGGGAGGACGCCTTCGCGTCGTACGACGCGAAGATCATCAACTCCGCCAACGACGACATCTGTCTGGACGGTCTGGGCGTCGCCGAGGCCAAGGCGCGCATCACCGAATGGCTGGAGTCCAAGGGCATCGGCGAGGGCACCGTCAACTTCCGGCTGCGCGACTGGCTGTTCAGCCGCCAGCGCTACTGGGGCGAGCCCTTCCCGATCGTCTACGACGAGGACGGCATCGCCCATGCGCTGCCCGAGTCGATGCTGCCGCTGGAGCTGCCCGAGGTCGAGGACTACAGCCCGCGCACCTTCGACCCGGACGACGCCGACACCCAGCCCGAGACGCCGCTGTCGCGCAACGAGGACTGGGTCAACGTCACGCTGGACCTGGGCGACGGCCCGAAGCGGTACCGCCGCGAGACCAACACCATGCCCAACTGGGCCGGTTCCTGCTGGTACGAGCTGCGCTACCTGGACCCGCACAACAGCGAGCAGCTGGTCGACCTCGAGATCGAGCAGTACTGGATGGGCCCGCGCGAAGGTCAGCCGCACGGCGGCGTCGACCTGTACGTCGGCGGCGCCGAGCACGCCGTGCTGCACCTGCTGTACGCCCGCTTCTGGTCCAAGGTCCTGTTCGACCTGGGGTACGTCTCCTCCGCGGAGCCGTTCCACAAGCTGTTCAACCAGGGCATGATCCAGGCCTACGTCTACCGCGACAGCCGCGGCATCGCGGTGCCGGCCGCCGAGGTGGAGGAGCGCGACGGCGCCTACTGGTACCAGGGCGAGAAGGTCTCCCGGCTGCTGGGCAAGATGGGCAAGTCCCTGAAGAACGCGGTCACCCCGGACGAGATCTGCGCCGAGTACGGCGCCGACACGCTGCGCCTGTACGAGATGGCCATGGGCCCGCTGGACGTGTCCCGGCCGTGGGACACGCGCGCGGTGGTCGGCCAGTTCCGGCTGCTGCAGCGGCTGTGGCGCAACGTCGTCGACGAGACGACCGGCGAGGTCACGGTCGTCGACGCCGAGCCCGACGAGGACACGCTGCGAGCCCTGCACAAGGCGATCGACGGCGTGCGCGGGGACCTGGAGGGCATGCGGTTCAACACCGCCATCGCCAAGGTCACCGAGCTGAACAACCACCTGACCAAGACGGGCGGCTCGGTGCCGCGCTCGGTCGCCGAGTCCCTGGTGCTGATGGTGGCGCCGCTGGCCCCGCACATCGCCGAGGAGCTGTGGCGCAAGCTGGGGCACGAGGACTCGGTCGTCCACCGGGACTTCCCGGTCGCCGACCCGGCGTATGTCGTCGACGAGACGGTCACCTGCGTCGTACAGATCAAGGGCAAGGTCAAGGCCCGCCTGGAGGTCTCGCCGTCCATCTCCGAGGAGGAGCTGGAGAAGGTTGCGCTGTCCGACGAGAAGGTGGTCGCGGCGCTGGACGGGGCCGGGATCCGGAAGGTGATCGTTCGGGCGCCGAAGCTGGTGAACATCGTTCCGGCGTAGGTCTGCTCCGCGTAGGTCCGCTCCGCGTAGGTCTGCGGTCGCCGGGCCGGTGCCCGGCCGGGTCCGGGCCGGGTTCCGTGTCGCTGTCGGGCCGCAACCGGGCCGCGGTCAGTGGTGCCGACGGCTCGGGGTGATCCCCTACGGGCAGGTTCGGGGTTCTGCTGGAACTCCGGGCCTGCCCGTTGCGTTTACCGTTGAAGAGTGTCATGCGGCAGGTGCCGCGACCGGTCGGAGGAGGAGTTCGTGGACGCAGTGATCGCAGTAGTGGCCCTGCTCTTCGTGCTCTTCGTGGCGCTCGGCGCCTACGCCACGGTGAAGGTGGTCGGCGCCGCCAAGCGCCGCGTGGACGACACCATCACGCACGCCCGGCGGACGGTCGAGGACCACACCCTGCGCGCGAAGTCCTTCGCCCAGCCGGGCCCGGCCGGCGAGCTCGCCCAGCTGCGGCTGAAGCTGCGCACGTCGATGCGGGCCACCCAGGACGCGCTGCAAGCGGGCGCGGCCGAGGACGAGTCCCTGAAGGAGTCCCTCGACCTCTTCCAGCGCCTCAGCGCGCACGGGCACGAACTGGACGCCGAACTGCGGCGCCTGGAGTCCGAGCCCGACCGTACGACGCTCACCGGGCGGTTGCCCGAGTTGCGCGAGCGTACGAAACGGATCGTCGAGTCGGCGGACTCACTGCGCTGGGCGGCCCGTGACCGGGCCCGCCGCTTCGCCGAGGACGACCTGGACTCCCTCAGCGCGCAGATCGGCGTGGAGACCGGCGCCCTGCGGCACTGGGAGACGATCGAGCCCCCGGAGCCGAAGGCGGAGGCCTCCGCCCAGGCCACGGGGTCCTCCTCGGCGACACCGCCGCCGTCGGAACGGGCCTCCGCGGCGCCACCCCCGTGGCCGGAGGCCCCGGCCACCGGGACGGATGCGACGACCGAACAGTCCTGGCCGGAGACCCCCGGCACACAGCGGGCCGAGGAGCCGACAAGGCCCGCCATCGCCCCTTCCACGCCCCGCCCGACGTACCCCTGGCAGAAGAAGGCCCGCCCCGAGAGCACGACTTGAGCCCGCGTCGCCCGCTCTGATCCAGTCACGGCATCGCATGCAGAGCGGGGTCGGGCTGCCGCCCGGGCAGTACGCCAGGTAACCTCCAGCTCATGTCCCGCCATGTCGCGATCGTCACCGATTCAACGGCCTACCTGCCGCCGCGGACGATGGAGCGTCACGGCATCACCGCGGTACCCCTGACCGTGGTCCTGGGTGACAAGGCCCTCGAGGAGGGCACCGAGATCTCGACCCGTTCCCTCGCGCAGGCATTGCAGAAGCGACGTCCTGTCACCACCTCGCGCCCCAGCCCCGCGGTCTTCGCCGAGCACTACCGCAGGGTCGCCGAGTCGGGCGCCACCGGCATCGTCTCGCTGCACCTGTCCGCCGAGCTCTCCGGCACCTACGACGCGGCCGTCCTCGCCGCGCGCGAGGCGCCGGTGCCGGTGCGGGTGGTGGACACCGGGATGATCGCGATGGCCCTGGGGTTCTGCGCGCTCGCCGCGGCGGAGGCGGCCGAGACGGGCGGCACGGTGGACGACGCCGTCACGGCTGCGGAGAAGCGAGCCGGGGCCACGGCCGCCTACTTCTACGTCGACACCCTCGACTATCTGCGCCGCGGAGGCCGCATCGGGGCGGCACAGGCTCTGCTGGGCTCGGCGCTCGCGGTGAAGCCGCTGCTGCAGCTGGAGGACGGCCGGATCGGCCCTCTGGAGAAGGTACGGACGGCTTCCAAGGCGATCGCCCGCCTCGAGGAGATCGCGGCCGACCGGGCGGGCAGCGCACAGGTGGACATCGCGGTCCACCATCTCGCGGCCCCCGACCGGGCATCGGCACTCGCGGACCGGCTGCGGGCGCGGGTCCCGGGGCTGGCCGAGCTGCATGTGAGCGAGGTGGGGGCGGTGATCGGGGCGCATACGGGGCCCGGGTTGTTGGGGGTTGTGGTCTCGCCTCGGTGATGTGGACGGCTGGGGCGGGGGGTTGGGGTTGGGTTGGAGTTGGGTCGGGGTGGGAGGCTGGGGTAGGTGGAGCGCCCTGCGGAGTGGGTGAGTTCACTCGTGTGAGTGGCGGAGTTATCCACAACCGGTTGGTAATCCCCGGGAACTGAGCATGATCATCGCGGATGTGGCGGGGTGCTCGATCCTCGTGGCATGGCACTTCGATCACGCACAAGCACGAACACAAGCACAAGCACGAGTACGACCGCGGGCGCAGGTGCAGGCGCGGGCACAAGCGCAGGCGCGCGTACATCTACAAGTACGCGTACACCTAAGCGAACGCGTACAGCTTCACGTACCGCTCCGGTCACCAGCGGTCCGGGCCGTGGCCCTCGCTCCGACGGCCGCGCCCGCCACCGACGACGCATGCATGCCCCAGGGCGCGATCGGCAGCGCCGCGCCTCCGCGGAGGAGCTGCGACGCAGGGCGGAGGTGATTTTCGCCGAACAGGCCGAGGAATGGCGGGAGTCGGGAGCGGGGCCGCCGGGGGAGGAGTACGGCCAGGGTGCGGCGGGTGCGGCGGGTGCAGCGGGCGGGGATCAGCAGCGCGGCCGACGCATCGGGGCGGCGGAGCTGTACGCGGGCCGGGGCGTGACCGGTGGCGAGAGGGCGGAGTCGGGCACGCCGGATGAGGCCGGCGCGGTTGGCGGTGCTGGTCACGAGGTGAGCCTCGGTGTCCGTGGCGGGGCCGATGGCCGTGCCGGTGATGTGGAGGGCGGGCACTGGCGGGGGCGGCGGGTCGGGTCGGCTCTGCGGGAGCGGATGCCTGTGTGGTTGCAGGCGAGGTGCGGGCTGGAGCGGCGGAGCCTGGTCGCGCTCACGGTGGTGCTCGTCCTCGCCGCCGGGTTCGCCGTGCAGCACTTCTGGGCCGGCCGTACGCAGGCCGTGCGGGCACCCGAGGTGGTGCGGGCCGCGCCCTCGCAGGCGGGAGGTGTCTCGGGTCAGGAGACGGGGACGGGTGCCTCGGCGTTCGGTGTGCCCGGGGCTTCGGCGGCGGGTGCGTCCGGCGCCGGGGGTACCGCCGGGGCAGAGATCGTGGTGGACGTCGGCGGCAAGGTGCGTGAGCCGGGGATCCACCGGTTGCCGGCGGGGTCACGTGTCGCCGACGCCCTGCGCGCGGCCGGTGGCGTGCGGCCCGGCACGAAGACCGACGGGCTCAACCGAGCCCGCTTCCTGGTGGACGGCGAGCAGGTCATCGTCGGTGACCCGGCTGCCGTCCCCGGGGCAGCGGCGGGCCCGGGGCCGGGCTCCGGCGGTGCGTTGGTCCCCGGTACGGCACCCGCCGGTCCGGTCTCCCTCAACACGGCCACCGTCGAGCAACTCGACACCCTCCCGGGCGTCGGCCCGGTGCTGGCCCAGCACATCATCGACTACCGCAACCAGCACGGCGGCTTCCGTTCGGTGGACGAACTGCGTGAGGTCAACGGCATCGGCGACCGCCGCTTCGCCGATATGCGGAATCTGGTACGGCCGTGAGGCCGCCGACACCGAGTACGGACGAGGTGTCCGGCGGCGTCCGCGACGACACCGGTGCAGAGCCCCGTGTCCGCGACGACGCCCCCGCACCGTCTCGCGTCCGCGCCTCCGTCCACGCCGAGTCCGGCAGCCGGCTCGGTGCCTCCCACCCCCACCAGGAAGGACCGACGGACCTCCGACTCGTACCGCCTGCCCTCGCGGCCTGGGCAACGGCGGCACTGATGCTGGACGCCCCACCGGTGTGGGTGGCCGGAACGGCGGTCGCGTGCTTGGTGACGGCAGGCGTCGTCCTCCGGTTCCGGAGAGTGGGTGGAAGGCCCGATCGTCGGGCGCTCGTGCGGCTCGCCTTGTCACGTACTGCGGTCGCGGCCGTGCTGCTCTGCATCGCCGCGGCGGCCGTTTCCGCCGGGTTGCACGGGGCGGACCTTCGGCGCGGGCCGGTGCCCGGGCTGGCGGAGGCCTACGCGACGGTGACCGCAGAGGTCGAGGTCACGGCCGATCCCCGCCTCACCCGGCCCCGGGTCAAGGGGGACCACATGGCACCGACCTCGGTCCTGATCAACGCCGAGGTCCGAGGAGTCGTGAAGTCGGACGGCACTGCGGCGGTGATGCGGACGCCGGTACTGATGGTCGTGGATGGCGGGCCGGGGGTGTTCGACGACGGCGGCAGCGGCCCGTCGCCTCTCCACACCGGCGACGCAAAACCGCGATCCTCCGACGGGCCGCGCTCTCGCGAGGACCGGCGTTCCCCTTGGCTGCGACTCCTGCCGTCCACGCGGCTGCGTGTGAGCGGGCGGCTCGCTCCCGCGTCGGCGGACGGAGACCGGATCGCGGCCGTGTTGCGGGTGCGGGGCCGAGTGGATCCGCAGATCGTGGGGAAGCCGTCGGCGGCGCAGCGGTTGGCGGGGCACTTGCGGGCCGGGCTGCGCGAGGCGACGGACGGACTTCCCGCGGACGCTCGGGCGCTGCTGCCGGGGCTGGTCGTGGGCGACACGTCGAGGATCACTCCGGAGCTGGACGAGGCGTTCAAGGAGACCGACCTCGCGCATACGCTCGCTGTCTCCGGCAGCAATCTCACGATCATCCTGGCCCTGCTGATCGGCCCGCCCGGCCTGGCGCAGCTCGCCGAGCGCCGGGGGCTCGCGCCCCGCCTCGGCATCTCCCTGCGGACGACCGCACTGCTGGGCGGGGCGCTGACCCTGGCGTTCGTCGTCGTGTGCCGGCCGGACCCGAGCGTGTTGCGGGCGGCGGCCTGTGGAGCGGTTGCGCTGCTCGCCATGGCGACCGGACGCCGCAGATCGCTGATTCCGGCGCTGGCGACGGCCGTCCTGCTGCTGGTTCTGTACGACCCGTGGCTGGCTCGCAGTTACGGCTTCCTGCTCTCCGTCCTGGCGACGGGTGCCCTGCTCACGCTCGCGCCCCGGTGGAGCGCGGCGCTCCGGCGGCGCCGGGTGCCGCCGCGGTTGGCGGAGGCGCTGGCAGCCGCGGCTGCGGCGCAGGCACTGTGTGCGCCCGTCGTGGCGGTGCTGTCGGCCCGGGTGAGCCTGGTGGCGGTGCCGTGCAATCTGCTCGCGGAGTTCGCGATCGCGCCGGCCACGGTGCTGGGCTTCGCGGCGCTCGCGACGGCGTCGTTCGTGATGCCGGTGGCCAAGGGCCTGGCGTGGTGTGCCGGTTGGCCGACCGGTTGGATCGCGGATGTGGCGCGGACCGGTGCCGCGCTGCCCGGGGCGGGCGTGGACTGGCCCGGCAGCTGGGCCGGGGCGGCCTTGCTCGCCCTCGCCACGGGCGTCGTCCTGATCGCCGGCCGACGGCTGCTGCGGCACCCCTGGTGGTGCGGGGTGTGCGGGGCGCTGCTTCTGCTGGTGGTCGTGCAGCCGCCGCCGCTGACCAGGGTGGTGACGGGGTGGCCGCCGCCCGGCTGGCGGTTCGCGATGTGCGACGTGGGGCAGGGCGACGCGACGGTGCTCGCCGCGGGCGAGGGGGCGGGGGTGGTGGTGGACGCCGGCCCCGATCCGACGTTGATCGACCGGTGCCTGCGCACGCTGGGAATCACCAGGGTGCCGCTGGTCGTGCTGACCCATTTCCACGCCGACCATGTGGCGGGCCTGCCGGGTGTGCTGCGGGGGCGGGAGGTGGGCGGGATCGAGACGACAGGGCACGAGGAGCCCGTTGATCAGGTGGCGTTCGTGCACAGGGAGGCGGCCGTCCGGCGGGTCCCGGTCACGCGGGCCGCCGCCGGGGAGGAGCGGCGCACCGGAGGGCTGAGCTGGCAGGTGCTCTGGCCGCCACCGCACCCGACGGTGGCCGCACAGGGCCCGAACGACGCCAGTGTCACTCTGCTTGTCCGGTCGGCCGGGCTGCGGCTCCTGCTGCTGGGGGATCTGGAACCCCCGGCCCAGGGGGCACTGTTGAGATCACCGGCAGGAGCACTGCTGGGCGGGGTGGATGTGCTCAAGGTCGCCCACCACGGTTCGGCGTACCAGGACGCGGAGCTCATCCGCAGGGCTGCTCCACGGCTGGCGCTGATCAGCTGCGGTGAAGGCAACCAGTACGGCCACCCGGCTCCCAGCACGCTCGCGGCGCTGCGGGCGCAGGGGGCGATGGTGAGGCGGACGGACGTGGACGGGGCGCTTGCGGTGGCGGGCACGGGCGCGGCGCTGCGGGTGGCGGGAGACTGAGGGCATGGATTCCGTTGAGGTTGATGCCTATCTCCGTCGCCTGGGGGTCGAGTACCCGGCGTGGCCCACCGTGGACGTGCTGCGCGAGCTGCACCTGCGCCATGTGCAGACCGTGCCTTTCGAGAACCTGTCGATCCATCTCGGCGAGGAGATCGTCCTGGAGGAGAAGAGGCTGCTGGACAAGGTGGTGGGGGCCAGGAGGGGTGGGTTCTGTTACGAACTGAACGGGGCGTTCGGGGCGTTGCTCACCGCGCTGGGGTTCGATGTGACGCTACTCGCGGCGCGGGTGCACGGCAAGGAGGGGCGGCTCGGGATTCCCTACGACCACATGGCACTGAAGGTGCGGACGGTGGACGGGGGCACATGGCTGGCGGACGTGGGGTTCGGGGCGCACAGCCACTATCCGTTGGCGTTCGAGGCGCGGGGTGAGCAGGAGGATCCTGCGGGGGTGTTCCGGATCGTCGAGGCCGAGCCCGACGCGGCCGGGGTGCGCGGCGGGCACGACGTGGCGGAGGCGGCGGATCTGGAGGTCGTCATGGCGGGCAGGCCGGAGTACCGGCTGGAGCGGCGTCCGCGGGTGCTGGGCGACTTCGCGGCCGGGGCGTGGTGGCACAGCACCTCGCCTGCCTCGCACTTCACACAGTCGCTGGTGTGCTCCCGGGTGACGGAGGACGGAGGGCGGATCACGCTGAGCGGGCGCACGCTCAAGGCGACGGCGGCCGACGGGGCGCGGGAGGAGCGGGAGTTGGACACGGACGAGGAGGTGTTGGGGGTGTACCGGGAGCGGTTCGGGCTCGCGTTGGATCGGGTGCCCGTGGTACGGGGGCCCGGCCGGGCCGGGTGATGGGTGCGCGCGCACTGACCCCCGGCGCGGATCGACCTCCCGTCGGTGCATGAGAATGCCTCCGTGAGTGATGTGAGACATGTGCTGGTGCTGCCCGACCGAGACGCGGCGGAGGAGGTCGTGGCGGCGCTCGGGGAGCGGTTCGGGATCGATGAGGAGCCGCGGCTGGTGCGGGATGCGCTGGCCGGAGAGGACGACGCGGAGGACGCGCAGTGGCTGGTGGTGCTGCGGGACGAGGCGGGGCGGCTCGATCCGGGGGCGCTGGACGAGTTCGCGGGGGAGTGGGACGGGTGGCGCGAGGAGCCGTAGCCGCCCGCCTGCTCGGAGCCCGGCAGCGGCACCTGGCCACCTCGTGGGCGGCCCGGCCCCGATGTCAGTCCCTCGTGCCATCCTTGTCGCGATGCCCAGGAAGACTGCGAATGACGATCCCCTCGCTCCCGTGACCCTCGCCGTGGGGCAGGAGGAGTTGCTGCTCGACCGCGCCGTGCGGGAGGTGGTGGTGGCCGCCAGGGCCGCCGACGCCGATACGGATGTGCGGGAGCTGACCCCGGAGCAGCTGCAGCCGGGCACGTTGGCCGAGCTGACCAGCCCCTCCCTGTTCGCGGAGCGCAAGGTCGTGGTCGTGCGCAATGCTCAGGACCTTGCGGCCGACACGATCAAGGACGTGACGGCGTATCTGGGGTCACCGGCCGAGGAGATCACCCTCGTGCTGTGTCACGCGGGTGCGGCCAAGGGCAAGAAGCTGCTCGACGCCGCGCGCAAGGCGGGGGCGCGGGAGGTGGCGTGCCCGAAGATGACCAAGCCGGCGGACCGGCTGGCGTTCGTGCGCGCTGAGTTCCGGGCGACCGGGCGGTCCGCGACGCCGGAGGCGTGTCAGGCGCTCGTCGACGCCATCGGGAGCGATCTGCGGGAGTTGGCGTCTGCGGTGAGCCAGTTGGTCGCCGACGTCGAAGGGACCATCGACGAGGCGGTGGTGGGCCGGTACTACACCGGCCGTGCCGAGGCGTCGAGCTTCACCGTGGCCGACCGGGCGGTGGAGGGGCGGACCGCGGAGGCGCTGGAGGCGCTGCGGTGGTCGCTGGCGACCGGCGTGGCCCCCGTGATGATCACCAGCGCGCTCGCACAGGGCGTCCGGGCCATCGGCAAGCTGTCCTCCGCGCGCGGCGGTCGCCCCGCCGACCTGGCGCGGGAGCTGGGCATGCCCCCCTGGAAGATCGACCGAGTGCGCCAGCAGATGCGGGGCTGGACGCCCGATGGCGTGGCGGTGGCGTTGCAGGCGGTAGCGGAGGCCGATGCCGGTGTGAAGGGGGGCGGGGACGACCCGGAGTACGCCTTGGAGAAGGCGGTCGTCGTCATCGCGCGGGCGGCGCGGGCCAGGGGCCGGTAGCCACATCACCACTGGCTGTAGCGGCGTCCGAGAGTCGAGGCCGGAAGCCGGAGCCGAAGGCCGAGGCCCATGCCGAGACCCATGCCGAAGCGGACGGCCGAGAACCTCGATGGTCGACAACCTCGACGGCCGAAGAATCCGACGGCCGAAGAATCCGACGGCCGAAAACGCCCACGCCCCCGACCCCGGCGTGAAGGGTCCCGCTCGTCCCGGGCGCCGAGATAGGCCCCGGGGTGGAAAATTGTCCTGTCAGCCGTTCATCCGCCGGATCATGAAAGGTGGCGGTCGCCATGGCTGAGCACCCGCACGCACAGCTCGTCCGCAGGGGCTATGAGGCGTTCGAACGCGGTGACATGGACGCCCTGCGCGAGCTGATGGCATCGGACTGCACGCATCATGTGCCCGGCAGTCACCCGCTCTCGGGTGACTTCAAGGGCGTGGACGCGATCGTCGACATGTACGGTCGGCTCGCCGCGGAGACCAACGGCACCATGCGGGCCGAGCTGCGTTCCCTCCTGGTCGACGGCCGGGGCCATGTCGTGGCAGTGCACCACTTCAGCGCCGACCGCAACGGCAAGCACATCGACGACGAGGGCGCCATCATCTTCCGGATCGTCGGAGACAAGGCCACCGATCTGGACGAGTGCGTCGAGGACATCGACAGGGCCGACGAGTTCTGGAGCTGACCGGCGTCCTTCGGTCGGGCGTCGACGGCCTTCGACGGCGTCCCCCGGCGGCGGTGCCGCACCGGCCCGCTGCGGCATGCCGAAGGCCCCGGCGCCCACCCTGGGGAAGGGTGAGGCACCGGGGCCTTCGGATGAAGCTGCTGGATCCGCACCCGCGTGGCGAACGCAGGCCGCGTGCGGATCCGGGGTGCCGGACGGGAGCGGATGAGAGAGGGCCCGCTCGATTCCCTCCGGCGGTCAGATCAAAGAAAGGTGTCAGCCCTTGAGGGACGCGACCTTCGAAGCAAGCGCCGACTTCTTGTTGGCGGCCTGGTTCTTGTGGATGACGCCCTTGGAGACGGCCTTGTCGAGCTGACGCGCGGCAGCGCGCTGGTACTCGGTGGCCTTCTCGACGTCACCCGCGGCAGCGGCCTCACGGGCCTTGCGGATCGCGGTCTTCAGGGAGGACTTGACGGCCTTGTTGCGCAGCCGGGCCTTCTCGTTGGTCTTGATCCGCTTGATCTGGGACTTGATGTTCGCCACGAATGAGCCTTTTCAGGTTCAGGCACGGGGCCAGGAGGCTCCTCGTAAGGAGACCGGGTCCCGTACCAGGTGATTTCTTGAGGATGTGCCTCGCGCTGAGAGGGCATGAGACACAGCCACCCAGACTACCAGCGGGCCGGAGAATGGCCCAAACCCGCTCCAGGTCGCCGCCCATGGGACCATGGAACCTACGTATCGATCCGACCCGAGGCATAAGGCGCCTCAAGAGACAGGACCCTGCGTGCCCGCGACCCCTAACAATGTGCCCGAGCCGAGCCGTACCGACCCGGCTCTGATCCGCAACTTCTGCATCATCGCGCACATCGACCACGGCAAGTCCACGCTCGCCGACCGGATGCTCCAGCTGACCGGTGTGGTCGAGCAGCGGCAGATGCGTGCTCAGTACCTCGACCGGATGGACATCGAGCGCGAGCGCGGCATCACGATCAAGTCCCAGGCGGTGCGGCTGCCGTGGGCTCCGACCCACGACCCCGGCAACACGCACATCCTCAACATGATCGACACCCCGGGGCACGTCGACTTCACCTACGAGGTCTCGCGGTCGCTCGCCGCCTGCGAGGGGACCATCCTCCTCGTCGACGCCGCCCAGGGCATCGAG
The DNA here is from genome assembly GCF_043673425.1 of Streptomyces sp. M41. Taxonomy (NCBI): domain Bacteria; kingdom Bacillati; phylum Actinomycetota; class Actinomycetes; order Kitasatosporales; family Streptomycetaceae; genus Streptomyces; species Streptomyces sp. M41. The sequence continues at coordinate 157,438 of NZ_JBIMKE010000008.1, forward strand.
GCCCAGACCCTCGCCAACCTCTACCTGGCGATGGAGAACGACCTCACGATCATCCCCGTACTGAACAAGATCGACCTGCCGGCCGCGCAGCCCGAGAAGTTCGCCGAGGAGCTCGCCAACCTGGTCGGCTGCGACCCGAGCGATGTGCTCCGGGTCTCGGCCAAGACGGGCCTGGGCGTCGATGCCCTGCTCGACAAGGTCGTGGCCGAGGTCCCCGCCCCGGTCGGCGTCAAGGACGCGCCCGCCCGCGCGATGATCTTCGACTCGGTCTACGACTCCTACCGCGGTGTCGTGACCTACGTCCGTGTCATCGACGGCCAGCTCAACAAGCGTGAGCGGATCCGGATGATGTCCACCGGCGCCACGCACGAGCTGCTGGAGATCGGGACCAACTCGCCGGAGATGCTGTCGGCCGACGGCCTCGGTGTCGGTGAGGTGGGTTACCTGATCACCGGTGTGAAGGACGTCCGTCAGTCCAAGGTCGGTGACACCGTCACCAGCCAGCAGAAGGGGGCCACGGAGGCGCTCGGGGGTTACAAGGACCCGAAGCCGATGGTCTTCTCCGGCCTGTATCCGCTCGACGGCTCCGACTACCCGGAGCTGCGCGAGGCCCTGGACAAGCTCCAGCTCAACGACGCCGCGCTCGTCTACGAGCCGGAGACCTCCGCCGCGCTCGGCTTCGGCTTCCGCGTCGGCTTCCTCGGCCTGCTCCACCTCGATGTGATCCGCGAGCGGCTGGAGCGCGAGTTCGGCCTCGATCTCATCGCCACCGCGCCGAACGTGGTCTACCGGGTGGTGATGGAGGACGGCACCGAGCACACCGTCACCAACCCGAGCGAGTTCCCCGAGGGCAAGATCAACGAGGTGTACGAGCCGGTCGTACGCGCCACGATCCTCGCCCCGACCGAGTTCATCGGCTCGATCATGGAGCTCTGCCAGACCCGGCGCGGCACCCTGCTCGGCATGGACTACCTCTCCGAGGACCGCGTCGAGATCCGCTACACCCTGCCGCTCGCGGAGATCGTCTTCGACTTCTTCGACCAGCTGAAGTCCAAGACGCGCGGGTATGCCTCGCTGGACTACGAACCCACCGGCGAGCAGACCTCCAGCCTGGTCAAGGTCGACATCCTGCTGCACGGCGACAAGGTGGACGCCTTCTCGGCGATCACCCACAAGGACCAGGCGTACGCGTACGGCGTCCGGCTCGTCGCCAAGCTCAAGGAGCTCATCCCGCGGCAGGCCTTCGAGGTGCCGGTCCAGGCCGCCATCGGCTCCCGGGTGATCGCCCGCGAGACCATCCGCGCCATCCGCAAGGACGTCCTCGCCAAGTGCTACGGCGGCGACATCTCCCGTAAGCGCAAGCTGCTGGAGAAGCAGAAGGAAGGCAAGAAGCGGATGAAGATGGTGGGTTCGGTGGAGGTTCCGCAGGAGGCCTTCATCGCCGTGCTGAGCAGCGATGACAGCGCGGGGTCGGGCAAGGGCAAGAAGTAGCCGCAGGTAACACCGGGTGACCCGGCAAATCGCCGCATCGGGGGTCCGTCGTACGAAAGTGCGGTGGGCCCCTGTGCGTGTACGGGGAGGGTCTTCGGAGGAAGTGACAGGCCGCGGGCCCTTACGCCGGGGCCTGCCGCCCTTTACTCTGATCCCTGCTCGATAGTTACTCGCGAGTTAAACAACGCGAGTGGAACCAGCCGCACAGTCGCGGGCCCGGAGGATGTCGTGAGCGACGCACAGACACTGATCGAGAACCGTCCGCCGTCCGTGGCGGCCCTCTTCCTGGAGCGCGTGGCCGCCACACCGGATGCCGAGGCATATCGGTATCCCGTACCGTCGGCCGCGGGTCAGGGTCCGGACGACTGGAAGTCGCTGAGCTGGGGGAAGTCCGCCGAGCGCGTCTTCGCCATCGCGGCCGGCCTCATCGAGCTGGGCGTCCAGCCCGAGCAGCGGGTGGCCCTCGCCTCCTCGACCCGTATCGAGTGGATACTGGCCGACCTGGGCATCATGTGCGCCGGCGCCGCGACGACCACCGTCTATCCGCAGACCAACGCCGATGAATCGGCGTTCATCCTCGCCGACTCCGAGAGCCGGGTGCTCATCGCCGAGGACGCCGCCCAGCTGGCCAAGGCGCAGGAGAAGCGCGCCGAGTTGCCGAATCTGACGCATGTCGTGGTCGTCGACCCGGCCGGCGTCGAGACCGCCGACTGGATCCTCACCCTGGACGAGCTGGAGAAGCGCGGCGCGGCCCGGCTGGAGAAGGACCCCGAGCTGATCGAGCAGCGGGTCGGCGCGATCACCAAGGACCAGCTCGCCACCCTCATCTACACCTCCGGCACCACCGGCCGCCCCAAGGGCGTACGGCTGCCGCACGACAACTGGTCCTACATGGCGAAGGCGATCGCCGCGACCGGCCTGGTCGGCGCGGAGGACGTGCAGTACCTGTGGCTGCCGCTCGCGCACGTCTTCGGCAAGGTGCTCACCTCCGGGCAGATCGAGGTGGGCCACGTCACCGCCGTCGACGGCCGCGTCGACAAGATCATCGAGAATCTGCCGGTCGTGCAGCCGACGTACATGGCGGCCGTCCCGCGCATCTTCGAGAAGGTCTACAACGGGGTCGCCGCCAAGGCCCGCGCGGCCGGCGGCGCCAAGTACAAGATCTTCCAGTGGGCCGCCGAGGTCTCCCGCGAGTACGCCAAGGTCACCCAGGACAACTTCCGCCGCACCGGCACCCACTCCGCGCCCTTCGGCCTCGCCGCCAAGCACAAGGTCGCCGACAAGCTCGTCTACACCAAGATCCGCGAGGCCTTCGGCGGCAACCTGCGTGCCTGCGTCTCCGGCTCGGCCGCCCTCTCCCCGGAGATCGGCTTCTTCTTCGCCGGCGCCGGTATCCACATCCTCGAGGGCTACGGCCTGACCGAGTCCTCCGCCGCGTCCTTCGTGAACCCGGGGGAGGCCTACCGCACCGGCACCGTCGGCAAGCCGCTGCCCGGCACGGAGGTGCGGATCGCGGAGGACGGCGAGATCCTGCTGCGCGGCCCCGGCATCATGGAGGGCTACCACGGGCTGCCCGAGAAGACCGCCGAGGTGCTGGAGGCCGACGGCTGGTTCCACACCGGCGACATCGGCGAGCTCTCCCCGGACGGGTACCTGCGCATCACCGACCGCAAGAAGGACCTGATCAAAACGTCGGGCGGCAAGTACATCGCGCCTGCCGAGGTCGAGGGCCAGTTCAAGGCGGTGTGCCCGTACGTCTCCAACATCCTGGTGCACGGCGCCGACCGGAACTTCTGCACGGCACTGATCGCGCTGGACGAGGTCGCGATTCTCGGCTGGGCCGAGGAGAACGGCCTCGGCGGCAAGTCGTACGCGGAAGTCGTGGCCGCGCCCGCCACGGTCGAGCTGGTCGACGGGTATGTGAAGCAGCTCAACGAGGGCCTTCAGAAGTGGCAGACCATCAAGAAGTTCCGGCTGCTGCCGCGGGACCTCGATGTGGAGCACGGTGAGATCACGCCGAGCCTGAAGCTGAAGCGGCCGGTGGTGGAGCGGGAGTACAAGGCGCTCATCGAAGAGATGTACGCCGGGACGCGCGAGGTGTAAAAGACTGCGAGCGGGGTGTGGCGACCGGTCCGTCGTGGCTGGTCGCGCCCCCGCGGCGGGGCCGCAGATCGATACGGCCCCGCGCCCCTTCGGCCGGGACGCGCATCCCTAACCGACGAGCCGGCGTATTTCATGGACCCTGGCGCGCAGTTCCGTCAGGTCCGCGGGGGTGTCGCCGGACAGCTGTTCCTCCAGGGATGCCAACTTGGCGCTCAACTGCATGCTGTGGCCGTGCTCCCGGCTCAGCAGGCGCTCCAGCTGTCGGTTCTTGCGGTAGAGGTCCAGGAAGACCGCCACCTTCGCACGCAGCACCCATGGGTCGAACGGCTTGGTCAAGTAGTCGGCCGCGCCCGTGGCGTAGCCGCGGAACGCGTAGCCGGGCTCGTCCTCCGCGCCCGTCAGGAAGATGATCGGGACGTCCTTCGTCTGGTCGAGCCGTTTGATGTTGGTGGCGGTCTCGAAGCCGTCCATGCCCGGCATGCGGACATCGAGCAGCACCAGGGCGAAACGTTGCCGAAGCAGCGCCTTCATCGCCTCCTCGCCCGAACGCGCGCGGACGAGCGGCTCGTCGAGGGACCCCAGTACGGCCTCCAGCGCGATCAGGTTGTCCTCCATGTCGTCGACCAGGAGGATGCCGGCACGCTCTTCGGTCGTTGCCTCAGCGCTCATGATGAAGTGGCCTCACTCGGTGATGGTCGGCGGAACCTCTTCCTCATCGGAAGTGCCCGGTTCCGGTACTACGGTGCTGACCGCGCCCTCGGGGTCCAGAAGGTCGCAGACGACGGTCAGCAGCTGATCCACGTCCACCGGCTTCGGCACGTAGTCGTGGGCGCCCCGCGCGATGGACTTCTCCCGGTCCCCGGGCATGGCCTTCGCCGTCAGGGCGACGATGGGCAGGTCCGCCCAGCGGGGGGTGCGGCGGATGGCGGAGATCGTCTCGTAGCCGTCCATCTCCGGCATCATGATGTCCATCAGGACCAGTTCCACGTCCGGGTTGCGCTCCAGGGTCTCGATGCCCTCGCGGCCGTTCTCCGCGTACAGCACCGGCATGCCGACCCGGCCCAGGACATGCGTGAGCGCGAAGACGTTGCGGATGTCGTCGTCCACGATGAGCACCCGGCGGCCCGGGAGCACCCGGCCCGGCCGGCCGGTCTGCCATGCCTCCAGCCTGGTCGGCGTCGGCCAGGAGTCGTACGGGTCGTGGGCGGTCTGGAAGGACTCGGCCGACAGCTGCTCCGGCACCGGCAGCGGGCGGTCCTCGGGGACCGGGCCGAGGGCGGCGTGACCGGGGCTCATGACCGGGACGTACAGCGTGAACGTGGAGCCCCTGCCGGGCTCGCTCTCGGCGACGATACGGCCGCCCAGCAGGCCCGCGATCTCCCGGCTGATGGACAGGCCCAGTCCCGTGCCGCCGTACTTGCGGTTGGTCGTGCCGTCGGCCTGCTGGAACGCCTCGAAGATCACCGGGAGTTTCTCCGGAGCGATGCCGATACCGGTGTCGGACACGGCGAACGCGATCACCTCGTCGCTCTCGCGGACGAAGCGGTGCTCGGGGTCCTTCACCCGGTGCACCCGCAGCTCGACCTTGCCCGTCGCGGTGAACTTGATCGCGTTGGACAGCAGATTGCGCAGGATCTGCTGGAGGCGCTGTTCGTCCGAGTACATCTCGCGCGGCACGTCCTCGCCGACCGACACCTCGAAGGCGAGCCCCCGGTCGATGGTGAGCGGGCGGAACGTGGCGTGGACGTAGTCGAGCAGCTTGATGAGCGGGAGCTTCTTGGGTCGTACGTCCATCCGGCCCGCCTCGATCTTCGACAGGTCGAGGATGTCGTTGATCAGCTGGAGCAGGTCGGAGCCCGAGCGGTGGATCGTCGTCGCGAACTGGACCTCCTGGTCGGAGAGATGGCCGTCCGGGTTGTCGGAGAGCAGCCGGGCGAGGATCAGCAGGGAGTTCAGCGGGGTGCGCAGCTCGTGCGACATGTTCGCCAGGAACTCCGACTTGTACTGCGAACTGGTGGCCAGCAGCGCCGCCTTCTCCTCCAGTTCGGCGTTGGAACGCTGTAGCTCCGCCTGCTGCATCTGGAGCTCGTCGGAGCGTTCCTGGAGCTGCCGGGCCAGGCGCTGGGACTCGCCGAGCAGGGACTCCGTACGGGAGTTGGCGATGATGGTGTTGATGGCGACGGCGATGGTGTTCACGAACTGGTCGAAGAACGCCAGGTGCACATCCGAGAAGCGGGAGAAGGACGCCAGCTCGATCACGCCGAGAAGCTTGTCCTCGAAGAGGATCGGGATGATGACGACACTGCTCGGTGCCGCTTCCCCGAGCCCGCTGTTGATCTTGATGTAGTCCGGCGGGGCCTCCTCGACGAGGATCCGCTTCTTCTCGCGGGCCGCCTGCCGGACCAGACCGTGCACCGGCAGGCCGCCGGTCTCGATGGTGGTGCCCTGGGCCGAGCCGTACCCGGCGATGAAGGCGAGCCCCTTCGTGGGCACGGTCGTACGCAGCGCGGCGCTCTCCTCGTCCGGGTCGGCCAGGAAGAACGCGCCGTACTGCGCGTTCACCAGCGGCGTCAGCTCGCGCAGCAGCAGGTCGGCGACCTCCATCAGATCGCGGTGGCCCTGCATCAGGGCGGCCAGGCGGGCCAGGTTGGACTCCAGCCAGTCCTTGGCGCGGGTCGTCTCGCGCAGGTTGGCCACCATCAGGTTGATGTTGTCCTTCAGCTCGGCGACCTCGCCCTGGGTCTCCACGGTGATGGAGCGGGACATGTCGCCCTGGGCCACGGCGGAGGCGACCTCGGCGATCGCGCGGACCTGGGTGGTCAGGTTCGACGCGAGTTCGTTCACGTTCGTCGTCAGGCGCTTCCAGGTGCCGTACACGCCCTCCACCCGGGCCTGGCCGCCGAGCCGTCCCTCGGAGCCGACCTCGCGGGCCACGCGGGTGACCTCGGAGGAGAAGGACGAGAGCGTGTCGACCATCGTGTTGATGGCGGTCTTCAGCTCCAGGATCTCGCCGCGCGCGTCCACGTCGATCTTCTTGGAGAGGTCGCCGTTGGCGACGGCGGTCGTCACCTGGGCGATGTTCCTCACCTGGGAAGTGAGGTTGTCGGCCATGTAGTTGACGTTGTCCGTCAGGTCCCGCCAGACCCCGGAGACGCCCAGCACCTGCGCCCGGCCGCCGAGGCGGCCGTCGGTGCCGACCTCGCGGGCCACGCGGGTGACCTCGTCGGCGAAGGCACGCAGCTGCTGCACCATCGTGTTGACGGTGTCCTTCAGTTCGAGGATCTCGCCGCGCGCGTCGACGGTGATCTTCTTGGAGAGGTCGCCGTTGGCGACGGCGGTGGTGACCTGGGCGATGTTGCGGACCTGGGAGGTCAGGTTCAGCGCCATGAAGTTGACGTTGTCGGTGAGGTCCTTCCATACGCCTGAGACGCCGCGTACCTGGGCCTGACCGCCGAGGTTTCCTTCGGTGCCGACTTCTCTGGCGACGCGGGTGACCTCGTCGGCGAAGGCGGAGAGCTGGTCCACCATCGTGTTGATGGTGGACTTCAGCTCCAGGATCTCGCCCTTCGCCTCCACCGTGATCTTCTTGCCGAGGTCGCCCTGGGCCACGGCGGTGGACACCAGGGCGATGTTGCGGACCTGCGAAGTGAGGTTGTCCGCCATGAAGTTGACGTTGTCGGTGAGGTCCTTCCATACGCCTGAGACGCCCCGCACCTGGGCCCGGCCGCCGAGGTTTCCTTCGGTGCCGACTTCTCTGGCGACGCGGGTGACCTCGTCGGCGAAGGCGGAGAGCTGGTCCACCATCGTGTTGATGGTCGACTTCAGCTCCAGGATCTCGCCCTGGGCGTCGACGGTGATCTTCTGGCTCAGGTCGCCGTTGGCGACGGCGGTGGTGACCTGGGCGATGTTGCGGACCTGCGAGGTCAGGTTCGAGGCCATGAAGTTGACGTTGTCGGTCAGGTCCTTCCATACGCCGGAGACGCCCCGCACCTGCGCACGGCCGCCCAGCTGTCCCTCCGTGCCGACCTCGCGGGCCACCCTCGTCACCTCGTCGGCGAAGGCGGAGAGCTGGTCCACCATCGTGTTGACGGTCAGCTTGAGTTCGAGCAGCTCACCGGTCGCCTCGACGGTGACCGTACGGGTCAGGTCGCCTCTCGCCACCGCCGTCGTCACCAACGCGATGTCGCGGACCTGCGCCGTCAGCCGGGACGCCATGGTGTTGACGGCCTCGGTCACATCCCGCCAACTGCCCGACAGGCCCTGCACCTTGGCCCGGCCGCCGAGCCGGCCCTCGGTGCCGACCTCGCGGGCGACCCGGGTGACCTCGCCGGTGAACAGGGAGAGCTGATCGACCATCTTGTTCACGGCCCGGCCCAGGCGCCGCAGGTCACCGCGTAGCTGGCGGCTGCCGTCGTGCAGATCGACGCGCTGGGTGAGGTCGCCGCCGGCCACCGCGTCCAGCACGCGCGTGGCGTTGGCCGCCGGGGCCACCAGGGCGTCCAGCACTTGGTTGACGTCATTGACCCGGGTCGTCCAGTCACCCGGGCCCGGGCTCGCCGAGAGCCGCTCGTCCAGCCTGCCGTGCCGGACCAACTCGCGCTTGACCCGCTGCACTTCACGGTTGAAATGCGTGCTGCGGTCCATGATCTGGTTGAAGACCGCCGTCAGCTCGGCCACCACTCCCTCGCCGGTCTCCGGTAGGCGGCGGAAGTCGCCGTCGCGGGCCGCGGTCATCGCGGCGAGCAGCGGGCGTAGATCGGATGCTCGAATTTGACCGTCTTTGTGTCCGTCTTCGAGCACACGCGTAGCACGGTTCTCACTCATGGCGGCCCACTTCGGTAACTCGGTGCTTATGGGCGTGGCCAGTCTGTCACTCTGTCGGCGTCGACCGAGGCGTATTCGTCCGAACCGTTCGGGGAGCTGTTGATGGGGGCCATTCCGGTGCAACGGGAGACCGTCACCCGTGCCTCTGACGCGCCCGCGCAGGAGGGCGCGCACCCCCGCGCGGAGCGCGGCGCACCGCCGCAGCCCGAGACCCGCACCACCCTGCCCGGCAGCCCCCTGTCCCCGGGGTCCGCCCGCTCCCTGGTGCGCGCCGCCCTCACCGAATGGGCGACTTCCGGCCTGCCCGGCACCGAACGCCTCACCGACCGTCTCGTCGACGACGCCGTCGTGGCCGTCAGCGAGCTCGTCACCAACGCCGTCGTGCACGCCGGTACCGAGGTCGAGCTCACCTGCCGGCTCGAGGACGACACCGGCGCCCTCCTCGTCGAGGTCCTGGACCACCACCCCTCGCGCGCCCCCCGCAACGGCGAGCCCGAGGCGCCGTACGACACCCCGGAGTACGGGCGCGGACTGCGGCTGGTGTCCCGGCTCGCCGAGTCCTGGGGCGTCACCTACCGCACCGGCGCCAAGACCGTGTGGGCGCGGCTGCCCGCCGGGGACGCCGGGGACGCCGGGAATCTCGGGGCGGACAGGGACGACATGGCGGCGTACGCCGAGGAGTGCGAGCTGGAGCGAGGGTTGCGCGTCGCCGAGATCCTCGCGCCCCAGCCGCCCCCCTCACCCGGCGCTCCCGCACCACCGGCCCCCCTCACCTCCTCCCTCGATCCCCTCGAACGGGCCGAGCCCACCGACCGCGGGCTCCTCCAGCACCCGGGCGACCCCCGGCACGCCGACCACGGCCACGACGCCCTGTACGCCGGCGACCCCCGGCACCCCGGCCGTCCCCGCCCTCATGACCACCACGGGCACCCCGGCGGCCCGGCCCACCCCGACCGACCCCACCACCCCGACCAACCCCAGCGCGCCGCCGAACGCGAGCGGGACTGGCTCAACCGCGGCGCCCTCTCCTTCCTCGCCGAGGCGTCCGACCTGCTCGCCGGGCAGCTCGACGAGAACCTCGTCGCCGCGCTCGCCGGCCAGCTGATCGTGCCCCGGCTGGCCGACTGGTGCGCGGTGTGGCTGGAGGACGAGGTCGCCGGCCGCTGGGGCTACCCCCGCCCCGGCGAGGCCGACGGCGAGGCCGGCCGGTCCATGGACGGCATCGCGGGAGCCGGACCCCGGCTCGCCCGGGTCTGGCACGGCTCCGAGAACCTCATTGAGGAACTCCGCCGCGCCCTGGAGAAGGAGCCACCGCACCCGACCGACAGCCACCGCGCCGGGCCCGTCCCGCACCCCTGGCCGGGCGAGGCGCTCGGCGAGCGCCGGACGAGCGGCACGGCGCTCGCATACCGCCTGATCGCCGGCGGCCGTCCGCTGGGCACCCTGGTCATCGGCCGGGCCGGCCTCGCCCGCTTCCCCGACGAGATCACGGGGCTGGTCGAGGACCTCAGCCGCCGGGTGGCCCTCGCCATCGGCGCGGCCCGCCAGTACGCCCGGCAGGCCACCATCAGCCGGGTCCTGCAACGCGGACTGCTGCCCGGGGCCGTCGCGAAGATCCCCGGGGTGGCCAGCGCCCTGGTGTACGAGCCGTGCGACAAGGGCGGTCCGAGCGGCGACTTCTACGACCTCTTCCCGGCCGGCGACGGCCGCTGGTGCTTCGCCATCGGCGACGTCCAGGGCAAGGGCCCCGAGGCGGCCGTCGTGATCGGCATCGCCCGCCCCTGGCTGCGGCTGCTGGCCCGCGAGGGCTATCGCGTCGCCGATGTCCTCGACCGCCTCAACCAGCTCCTCCTCGACGACGCCACCGAGGCCGCCGACGCCGCCGCCCGCGCCCTCGTCGGCCCGGTCGCCCCCGGCGACGGCCCCCAGACCCGCTTCCTGTCCCTCCTCTACGGCGAGCTGACCCCGTTCGAGGGCGGCATCCGCTGCACCCTGGCCTCCGCCGGGCACCCGCTGCCGCTGGTGCTGGGCGAGGGCGGCGAGGTCCACACGGCCGCGCACCCGCAGACCCTCCTCGGGGTCGTCGAGGACGCGACGTACACCAGCGAGACCTTCGAGCTGCGCTCCGGCGACACCCTGCTGTGTGTCACCGACGGGGTGACGGAGCGGCGCAGCGGCTCCCGCCAGTTCGACGACGGCGACGGGCTCGCCACCGCGCTGGCCGGGTGCACCGGTCTGAACGCCGAGCTGATCGCGGAGCGGATCCGCAGGCTGGTGCACGAGTTCGGCGGCCGGCCGCCGGAGGACGACCTGGCGCTGCTGGTGCTGCAGGCCGAGTAGCCGATCTGGCAGCTGATCGAGGGGCGGCGGGGAGTACGCGCGGGTGCTGGACAATGGAGGACATGCCCTCCGCACTTCCCGACGGCGAGCCCGTCCCCGCCGACGGCGCGCTGCCGCTGACCGCGCTCGCCGCCGCGGCCGACCGCCCCCTCGGCTTCTACCTGCACGTCCCGTACTGCGCGACCCGCTGCGGCTACTGCGACTTCAACACCTACACGGCGACCGAGCTGCGCGGCACGGGCGGAGTGCTGGCGTCCCGCGACAACTACGCCGAGACCCTCGTCGACGAGATCCGGCTGGCCCGCAAGGTCCTCGGCGACGACCCCCGCGAGGTCCGCACGGTCTTCGTGGGCGGCGGCACCCCCACCCTGCTGGCCGCCGACGATCTCGTACGGATGCTGGGGGCGATCCGCGACGAGTTCGGACTGGCGCCGGACGCGGAGATCACGACGGAGGCGAACCCGGAGTCCGTCGACCCGGCCTATCTGGCCACCCTCCGCGCAGGCGGCTTCAACCGGATCTCCTTCGGCATGCAGAGCGCCAAGCAGCACGTACTGAAGATCCTCGACCGCACCCACACCCCCGGCCGCCCCGAGGCCTGCGTCGCGGAGGCCCGCGCGGCGGGCTTCGAGCACGTCAACCTGGACCTGATCTACGGCACCCCGGGCGAGACGGACGACGACTGGCGGGCCTCGCTGGACGCGGCGATCGGCGCCGGCCCCGACCATGTCTCGGCGTACGCACTGATCGTCGAGGAGGGCACCCAGCTGGCCCGCCGGATCCGCCGGGGCGAGGTCCCGATGACGGACGACGACGTGCACGCGGACCGGTACCTGATCGCCGAGTCGGCGCTGTCCGAGGCGGGCTTCGAGTGGTACGAGGTGTCCAACTGGGCGACCTCGGAGGCGGGTCGCTGCCTGCACAACGAGCTGTACTGGCGGGGCGCCGACTGGTGGGGTGCGGGACCGGGGGCGCACTCGCACGTGGGCGGGGTGCGGTGGTGGAACGTGAAGCATCCAGGGGCCTATGCGGCGGCGCTGGCGGAGGGGCGGTCGCCGGGGGCGGGGCGGGAGCTGCTGTCGGAGGAGGACCGGCGGGTCGAGCGGATTCTGCTGGAGCTGCGGCTTCGGGAGGGGGTGCCGTTGGAGCTGCTGCGGGAGGAGGGGCTCGCGGCTTCTCGGCGGGCGCTGGGGGAGGGGCTGCTTCAGGAGGGGCCGTATGCGGAGGGGCGCGCGGTGCTGACGTTGCGGGGGCGGTTGCTGGCGGACGCGGTGGTCAGGGATTTGGTGGACTGATCACTCGGACGTGTGAATCGGTGCGGAACGTCGGTTCGGTTCCTAACCTGGTTCGTAGGCTGCTGCCGTAATAGCGGTGGCGGAAACCGGAGGCTGCGGAGATGACCGCTGTGGACGACCGACCGATGACCACCGGCATGGTGAAGATCTTCGAGGAGCTTGAGCCTCCTGAGGGCGTCAAGATGGAGCTTCTCCGGGGGGTAATTGTGATGATGGCCAGCCCTGACATCGTGCACAACATGATCGTTGCCGATGTACAGGACCAGATCCCGCGGCAGCACTGGTCCCGCCTCCAGACTCAGGACGTGGACATTCTGGATGAAGCCAGCGAGCCAGTACCGGACCTGGTGGTTGTGGCGCGAGATGCCCTTCCTGATTCGGGCCGCCTGCTGCCCTCCAAGCTGGTCACGATGGTCGTGGAGGTCGTCTCCAAGTCCAGCGTCCACCAGGACTACGTGGTCAAGCGCTCGATCTACGCCGCGGGAAAGATCCCTGCCTACCTCATTCTCGACCCGATCATGGCGCACTGTGTCCTGCTGACGAAGCCCGCGGGCCAGGGCGAGGACGCCGACTACCTCAGCCAGGAGATCATCAAATTCGGCGACCCGGTCCCGTTGGAGAATCTGGGGCTCGAACTGGACACCAGCGAGTTCGGAACCTTCCCCAACGTCAAGCCCCACCGCTACCCGTGACGAAGTCGATCAGCTCCTCCACCCGCCCCAGCAGCTCCGGCTCCAGGTCCTTGTAGGACCCCACCCGCCCCAGAATCGCCTGCCACACCGCCCCGGTGTTCTCCGCAGGCCACCCCAGCGCCCGGCACACCCCCGTCTTCCAGTCCTGCCCGTGCGGCACCCGAGGCCACCCGGCGATCCCCAGCGACGACGGCTTCACCGCCTCCCAGATGTCGATGTACGGATGGCCCACCACCAGGGCGTGCTCGCTCGTCACCGACTCGGCGATCCGCCACTCCTTGCTGCCCGGCACGAGGTGGTCCACCAGAACCCCCAGCCGGGCGTCCGGACCCGGTGCGAATTCGGCCACGATCGACGGCAGGTCGTCGACGCCCTCCAGGTACTCCACGACCACGCCCTCGATGCGCAGGTCGTCGCCCCACACCTTCTCCACCAGTTCGGCGTCGTGGCGGCCCTCCACATAGATGCGGCCGGCCCGGGCCACGCGTGCACGGGCGCCGGGGACGGCGACAGAACCGGAGGCCGTACGGGTGGGGCGTGCCGGGGCCGCGCCTGCGGGGCGGACCAGTGTCACCGTCTTCCCCTCCAGCAGGAACCCGCCCGGCGTCAGCGGGAACACCCGGTGCTTGCCGAAGCGGTCCTCCAAAGTCACCGTGCCCGCCTCGCAGCGGATCACCGCCCCGCAGAAACCGGTGCCGGGCTCCTCCACCACCAGGCCGGGGTCCGCCGGGACCTCGGGGACGGGCTTGGGCTTCTTCCAAGGCGGTGTCAGGTCCGGCGAGTACTGGCGCATTCGGATGACGATAGGAGAAGCGGGGCCCCGATGGAGTACAGATCAACGCGACACGCCGAAGCGGTCCGCGAGGGCGTCGCGCTGGCGTCGTACGAACCCCGCGTCCACCACCGCTCCGTGACCGGGCACATACAGGGCGTCCTCGCCACCCAGGTCCAGGAGCCGGTCCAGGGCCGCCGGCCAGTGGGAGGGCACGGCGTCGGGGCCCGCCTGCGGCTCGCCCGACTCCTCCACCAGGTCGCCGCAGAAGACCACCTCCCGGTCGCCCGGCGAGCGGGCCGGCACGAGCACCACCAGGTCATGCGCGGTGTGGGCCGGACCCACGTTCGCCAGGAGCACCTGGTGGCCGTCGTCCAGGTCGAGCGTCCACTCGCCGCTGACGTGGTGGCGGGGGCGGGCCAGGGCGTCCACCGCCTCCTCCGCCGACTCCGGGTCCAGGCCGTGGCCCACCGCGTCCGCGCGCAGCTCCTCACGGGCGTGCCGCTGCTCGAAGACCGTGTCCATGCCGACGGCCCCGAAGATCTCCGCCCCCGCGAACGCCGCCGCCCCGAAGACATGGTCGAAGTGGGGATGGGTCAGCGCGAGATGGGTCACACGACGACCCGCGAGCCACTGCGCCTGCGTACGCAGCCGTGCGCCCTCCTTGAGGCTTGACCCCGCGTCGATCACCAGCGCCGCCTCCGCCCCCACGACCAGCCCGGCCGTGCAGTCCCACACCGGAAGCCGGCACCGGCCCACCCCGGCGGCAAGCCGTTCCCACCCGAGCTCTTCCCAAGTCACCGTCATACGGCGACGCTAGCCAAGACAGCACGTCGGGGCACGGCGTGACGGAACCGGCCTTGCCCGGGGTGTACCCCACGGCCGTACACTGGCCGGGGACGGCTGGCACTCGCACGCGCAGAGTGCCAGGCGAGATGTCAAGGGGACGAGCTCTGGAGGTGTGCGCGAGATGCTGAGCGAACGCAGGCTCCAGGTGCTGCGCGCCATCGTCCAGGACTATGTCGGGACGGAGGAGCCGGTCGGCTCCAAGGCGCTCACCGAGCGGCACAGTCTCGGCGTCTCCCCGGCGACCGTCCGCAACGACATGGCGGCCCTGGAGGACGAGGGCTACATCGCCCAGCCGCACACCAGCGCCGGGCGCATCCCCACCGACAAGGGCTACCGGCTGTTCGTCGACAAGCTCGCCGGCGTCAAGCCGATGAGCCCGCCCGAGCGGCGCGCCATCCAGAACTTCCTCGAAGGCGCCGTCGACCTCGACGACGTCGTGGCCCGTACGGTCCGGCTGCTCGCGCAGCTCACCCGGCAGGTCGCCGTCGTGCAGTACCCGTCGCTGACCCGGTCCACCGTCCGGCACGTCGAGCTGCTCTCCCTCGCGCCCGCGCGGGTGATGCTCGTACTGATCACGGACACCGGCCGGGTCGAGCAGCGGATGGTGGACTGCCCGGCGCCCTTCGGCGAGGCTTCGCTCGCGGATCTGCGCGCGCGGCTGAACAGCCGGGTCGCGGGCCGGCGCTTCACCGATGTGCCCACGCTCGTCGAGGACCTCCCCGAGGGCTTCGACGTCGAGGACCGCGGCACCGTCTCGACCGTGCTCTCCACCCTGCTGGAGACACTCGTCGAGGAGAACGAGGAGCGGCTGATGATCGGCGGCACCGCCAATCTCACCCGCTTCGGACATGACTTTCCCCTCACCATCCGGCCGGTGCTCGAGGCGCTGGAGGAGCAGGTCGTGCTCCTCAAGTTGCTGGGCGAGGCGAAGGATTCGGGCATGACCGTGCGCATCGGTCACGAGAACGCCCATGAGGGACTCAACTCCACGTCCGTGGTCTCGGTCGGCTACGGTTCGGGCGGCGAGGCAGTCGCCAAGCTCGGCGTGGTCGGACCGACCCGCATGGATTACCCGGGAACGATGGGAGCGGTACGCGCAGTGGCACGTTACGTCGGACAGATCCTGGCGGAGTCGTAAGTGGCCACGGACTACTACGCCGTGCTCGGCGTGCGTCGCGACGCGTCGCAGGAAGAGATCAAGAAGGCCTTCCGGCGGCTCGCACGCGAGCTGCACCCGGACGTCAATCCGGACCCGAAGACCCAGGAGCGGTTCAAGGAGATCAACGCCGCTTACGAGGTGCTGTCGGACCCGCAGAAGAAGCAGGTCTACGACCTCGGCGGCGACCCGCTCTCCCAGGCGGGCGGCGCGGGCGCCGGCGGCTTCGGCGCGGGCGGCTTCGGCAACTTCTCGGACATCATGGACGCGTTCTTCGGTACGGCGTCCCAGCGCGGTCCGCGCTCGCGCACCCGGCGCGGCCAGGACGCGATGATCCGGCTGGAGGTCGAGCTCGACGAGGCGGCCTTCGGTACGACGAAGGACCTCCAGGTCGACACGGCCGTCGTCTGCAACACCTGCAGCGGCGAGGGGGCCGCCCCCGGCACCTCCGCCCAGACGTGTGACATGTGCCGCGGCCGAGGTGAGGTCTCCCAGGTCACCCGGTCCTTCCTGGGCCAGGTCATGACGTCCCGGCCCTGCCCGCAGTGCCAGGGCTTCGGCACCGTCGTCCCCACGCCGTGCCCCGAGTGCGCGGGCGACGGCCGGGTCCGCTCCCGCCGCACCCTGACGGTCAAGATCCCGGCGGGCGTCGACAACGGCACCCGGATCCAGCTGGCCGGCGAGGGCGAGGTCGGGCCGGGCGGCGGTCCCGCCGGTGACCTGTACGTCGAGATCCACGAACTCCCGCACCCGACCTTCCAGCGGCGCGGCGACGACCTGCACTGCACGGTGACGATCCCGATGACCGCGGCGGCCCTCGGCACGAAGGTGCCGCTGGAGACGCTGGACGGCATGGAGGAGGTCGACATCCGGCCCGGCACCCAGTCCGGCCAGTCGATCCCGCTGCACGGCCGCGGCGTGACACATCTGCGCGGCGGCGGCCGGGGCGACCTCATCGTCCACGTCGAGGTCCAGACCCCGACCAAGCTCGACCCCGAACAGGAACGCCTGCTCCGCGAACTGTCCAAGCTACGCGGCGAGGAACGCCCTCAGGGGCAGTTCCAGCCCGGGCAGCAGGGGTTGTTCTCGCGGTTGAAGGACGCGTTCAACGGTCGGTGACGCTGGGCGCGGGTGGGCTGCTGGGGGTCCGGGGGTCGGCCCCCGGGTGGGCACGGTCAACCCGGGCAGCAGGGGTTGTTCTCGCGGTTGAAGGACGCGTTCAACGGTCGCTGAGCCGAGGGCTCGCGGGTCGGGAAGTACCGGCCCGCGGTCCGAGGAAGGGCCGATTCGGACTTGCCCGGGGGACGTGACAACATGCCGTCATGTCCTCCGCGCTGACCGATCTCCTCCCCCTCCCGATCGTGCAGGCCCCCATGGCGGGCGGCGTCTCCGTGCCGCATCTCGCCCAGGCCGTGTCCGAGGCCGGTGGGCTGGGGTTTCTCGCCGCCGGGTACAAGACCGCCGACGGGATGTACCAGGAGATCAAGCAGCTGCGCGGGCTGACGACCAAGCCCTTCGGGGTCAACCTGTTCATGCCGCACCCGGAGTACGCCGACCCCGCGGCCGTGGCCGTCTACACCCATCAGCTGGCCGGCGAGGCCGCCTGGTACGAGACCGAATTGGGTGACCCGGACAGCGGCCGGGACGACGGGTACGACGCCAAGCTCGCCGTACTGCTCGACAACCCGGTGCCCGTCGTCTCCTTCCACTTCGGCGTGCCCGGCGCCGACGTACTGGAGTCGCTGCGCCGCGCCGGCACCTTCACCCTCGTCACCGCCACCACCCCCGACGAGGCCCTCGCCGTACAGCAGGCCGGGGCGGACGCCGTGATCGCGCAGGGCGTCGAGGCCGGCGGACACCAGGGCACCCATCGCGACCACCCCGACACGGACGGCACCGGCATCGGGCTGCTCTCGCTGGTCGCGCAGATCAGGGAGACCGTGAGCCTGCCCGTCGTCGCCGCCGGCGGCATCATGCGCGGCAGCCAGATCGCCGCCGTCCTCGCCGCCGGGGCGAGCGCCGCCCAGCTCGGCACCGCGTTCCTCGCCACCCCCGAGTCCGGCGCCCACGCCCTGCACAAGCGGGCGCTGACCAACCCCCTGTTCGTACGGACCGAGTTGACGCGGGCGTTCTCCGGGCGCCCCGCCCGTGGCCTCGTCAACCGGTTCATGCGCGAGCACGGACCCTACGCCCCCGCCGCCTACCCCGAGGTCCATCACCTCACCTCGCCGCTGCGCAAGAAGGCCGCCGCCTCCGGTGACCCGCAGGGCATGGCGCTGTGGGCCGGACAGGGGCACCGGATGGCGCGTGAGATGCCCGCGGCGCAGCTGGTGGAGGTGCTGGCCGCCGAACTGGACGCCGCCACGACAGCGTTGTCCTCCCGTCCGAAGGGTGGTGCCGGCCGATGACCGCGCCCGTGTTCGTGGTCGAGCACTTCCCGGCCGCAGGCGCACAGCGGTACGTCCTCGACGGGCCCGAGGGACGCCACGCCGTCTCCGTCAAGCGGCTGCGGGCGGGCGAGCCGGTCGTCCTCACCGACGGCGCCGGACGCTGGGCCGAGGGCGAGGTCGTCGACACCGAGGGCAAGGACCGGCTGGTCGTCCAGCTGGGCGCGGTGGCCGAGGAACCGGCGCAGACGCCCCGTATCACCGTCGTGCAGGCCCTGCCCAAGGGGGACCGCGGTGAGCTGGCCGTCGAGACGATGACCGAGACCGGCGTCGACGCCATCGTGCCCTGGGCCGCCGCCCGTTGCATCACCCAGTGGCGGGGCGAGCGGGGCACGAAGGCGCTCGGCAAGTGGCGGGCCACGGCCCGCGAGGCCGGCAAGCAGTCGCGCCGGGTCCGTTTCCCCGAGGTCGCGGACGCGGCGACGACCAAGCAGGTCGCGGCGCTGCTCGCGGGCGCCGACTTCGCCGCCGTACTGCACGAGGACCGCGACTACGGCAGCGAGCCGCTCGCTTCGGCCGAACTGCCCGCCGAGGGCGAGATCGTCCTCGTCGTCGGGCCCGAAGGCGGCGTGAGCCCCGAGGAGTTGGCCCTCTTCGAGGAGGCGGGGGCGCGGGCGTACCGTCTGGGCCGCACCGTCCTGCGCACCTCCACCGCCGGAACCGCGGCCACCGCGTTGCTCCTCGGTCGCACCGGACGCTGGTCCTGACCCCGCGGGGGCGGGTGCGTCGGGCGCTCCCCCGGGCCGGAGCCCTCGGTGGCCGTATGCGCTCTACCGCGTCGGGCGGGACAGTGGCAGGCTGCCCTCCATGGGGGCGTTCAGGAGGAGTTGGGGTCGCGCGGGTCACACGGGTCGCACGGTTCGCCGTGTGCGGGGGACGCGCATGGCAGGCATGGCCGGGCTCGCGGCGCTTGCCGTCGGCGGGGCGGTGGCCTGTGATCCGGGCGGGCTGAGCAGCGCGACCGTGGCGTTCACGACCGACCAGACGGTGACCGAGGAGCTGGAGCGGCAGAAGGCCGACGTGCAGTGGCTCAACTGCACGGGCTCGTACGCGGGCGGTGACGGCAGGTCCGCCGCGCCGACGGCGAGCGAGAAGACGGTGGTCGAGGTCGACTGCGAAGGCGAGACCAAGGACGGCAAGGACATCACCGTCACCGGCCGGATCACCCGGGCCGTCAGCGGTTCCTGTGTGCGCGGGCATCTCGTCGCCAAGATCGACGGCAAGAAATGGTTCGACGTGAACGGGCTGGGCGACTGCGACGCCACGCCCTCGCCGGTCAACCCGGGAGGCGGACAGCAGCCCGGCCCCACCGTCACGGTGACGGTGACCAAGACCGTCTACTGCAAGCAGCATCCGAACTGCTGGCCGGAGGGCAAGTGAGCGCATCCCGGCGTGAGTTGGGCAAGTGATCCAAAGCCCTGTTCCCGGACGCCGCCCCTGCTTATGGTGATCGGGTGACTCAGTCCGCGACGTCCGGATCGTCTTCGTACCTCCGGTATCCGCATCTGCACGGCGACCTGGTCGCCTTCACCGCCGAGGACGACGTGTGGCTCGCCCCGCTCGACGGCGGCCGTGCCTGGCGGGTCAGCGCCGACAACGTGCCGGTCAGCCTGCCGCGCATCTCGCCCGACGGGACGACGGTCGCCTGGACCTCCACCCGGGACGGCGCCCCCGAGGTGCACATCGCGCCGGTCGACGGCGGGCCCTCCACCCGTCTCACCCACTGGGGCAGCGGACAGACCCGGGTGCGGGGCTGGACCCCCGACGGCCGGGTCCTCGCGATCAGCAGCCACGGCCAGGCCGGCAGCCGCCGCACCTGGGCGCACACGGTGCCGCTGGACGGCGGTCCGGCGACCGTCCTGCCGTACGGGCCCGTCGCCGATGTCGTGCACGGCCCGCACCTGGTCCTCGCCTCCGCGCCCATGGGACTGGAGGCGGCACGCTGGAAACGCTACCGGGGCGGTACGGCGGGCAAGTTGTGGATCGACCGTCAGGGCGAGGGCGACTTCGTACGGCTGCACGAGGACCTCGACGGGAACATCGAGTACCCCGTGTGGGCGGGGGAGCGGATCGCCTTCCTCTGCGACCACGAAGGCGTCGGGGCGGTGTACTCCTCCCTCGCCGACGGCTCCGACCTGCGACGGCACACCCCCCTCGACACCTTCTACGCCCGGCACGCCGCGAGCGACGGCACCCGGGTCGTGCACGCCCGGGCCGGTGAGCTGTGGCTGCTCGACGACCTCGACGGGGCCGAGCCGCGCCGGCTCGACATCCGGCTCGGCGGTCAGCGCACCGACCGGCAGCCGTACCAGGTGAGCGCCGCCCGCTGGTTCGGTTCGGCCGCCCCCGACCACACCGCGCGCGGCAGCGCGGTCGTCGTCCGCGGTGCCGTGCACTGGATCACCCACCGGTCCGGGCCCGCCCGCGCACTCGCCGCCCGGCCCGGCGTACGGGCCCGCCGGCCGCGCACCTTCCGGGCGGACGGCGAGGACTGGGTGGTGTGGGTGACGGACGCGGAGGGCGACGACGCGCTGGAGTTCGCCCCGGCGACCGGGCCGGCCCCCGGCGCCAGCCCGCGCAGGCTGGCCGCCGGGCAGCTCGGGCGGGTGCTGGAGCTCGCCGTGGCGCCCGACGGAAGCCGGGCCGCGGTCGCCGCGCACGACGGACGGCTGCTGCTCGTCGAGCGGGAGACCGGCGAGGTGCGCGAGGTCGACCGCAGCGAGGACGGCGACGTCTCAGGGCTGGTCTTCTCGCCCGACTCGGCCTGGCTCGCCTGGTCGCACCCCGGCCCGCGCCCGCTGGCCCAGCTCAAGCTCGCCAACACCACCGACCTGTCGGTGTCCGAGGCGACACCGCTGCGCTTCCAGGACTACGCGCCCGCGTTCACCCAGGACGGCAAGCACCTCGTCTTCCTCTCGACGCGCGCGTTCGACCCCGTCTACGACGAGCATGTCTTCGACCTCGCCTTCGTGGTCGGCTCCCGCCCCCACCTGATCACGCTCGCGGCGACCACCCCGTCCCCCTTCGGCCCGCAGCGGCACGGCCGCCCCTTCGACGCGCCGGACAAGGACGAGACTCCCGACAGCGAGGGCACCCCGACCACCCGCATCGACCTCGAAGGGCTCGCCGACCGGATCGTGCCGTTCCCGGTGGAGGCGGCCCGCTACACCGGACTGCGGGCCGCGAAGGACGGTGTGCTGTGGCTGCGGCACCCCGTGCGCGGCGCCCTCGGCGCCTCCCGGGCCACCCCCGACGACCCCGAGCCGAAGACCGAGCTGGAGCGCTACGACCTCGTCCAGCGGCGCGTCGAGCATCTCGCCGACGACGCCGACCACTTCGAGGTCAGCGGCGACGGCAAGCGAGTGCTGCTGTGGACCGACGGCCGGCTCAAGGTCGTCCCCAGCGACCGGCGGGCATCCGGCGACGAGGACAGCGACTCCAACATCACCGTGGACCTCACGCGCGTACGGCAGACGGTCGACCCGTCGGCGGAGTGGCGGCAGATGTTCGAGGAGACCGGCCGCATCATGCGGGACCACTTCTGGCGTCCCGACCTGAACGGCGTCGACTGGACCGGCGTACTGGACCGCTACCGCCCCCTCCTCGACCGGGTCGCCACCCACGACGACCTGATGGACCTGCTCTGGGAGGTCCAGGGCGAGCTGGGCACCTCGCACGCCTACGTCGCCCCGCGCGGCGGATACGGGGGCGGCCCCCGGCAGGGCCTGCTCGGCGCCGACATCTCCCGCCACCAGGACGGCAGTTGGCGGATCGACCGCATCCTGCCCTCGGAGACCTCCGACCCGGACGCCCGGGCGCCGCTCGCCGCGCCCGGCGTCGCCGTGCGGGCCGGGGACGCGATCGTGGCGGTGGCCGGGGTGCCGGTGGACCCGGTGACCGGGCCCGGTCCGCTGCTCGTCGGCACGGCGGGCAAGGCGGTGGAGCTGACCATCTCACCGGCGGGCGGCGGGGACGTGCGGCACGCGGTCGTCGTGCCGATCGCCGACGAACAGCCCCTGCGCTACCACGCGTGGGTCGCGGACCGCCGGGCGTACGTCCACGACAGGTCCGCGGGCCGGCTCGGCTATCTGCACGTCCCCGACATGCAGGCGCCCGGCTGGGCCCAGATCCACCGTGACCTGCGGGTCGAGGTGGCCCGGGAGGGCCTCGTCGTCGACGTCCGGGAGAACGGCGGCGGCCACACCTCGCAGCTGGTCGTGGAGAAACTCGCCCGACGCATCGTCGGCTGGGAACTGCCGCGCGGCATGCGGCCGTACAGCTATCCGGTGGACGCGCCCCGCGGGCCCGTGGTGGCGGTGGCCAACGAGTTCTCCGGTTCCGACGGGGACATCGTCAACGCCGCGATCAAGGCGCTGGGGCTGGGTCCGGTCGTCGGCACCCGCACCTGGGGCGGCGTCATCGGCATCGACAGCCGCTACCGCCTGGTCGACGGCACCCTGATCACCCAGCCGAAGTACGCCATCTGGCTGGAGGGTCAGGGCTGGGACGTGGAGAACTACGGAGTCGACCCGGACGTGGAAGTGCCGCAACGCCCGCAGGACTGGGCGGCGGGCAGGGACGCCCAACTGGACGAGGCGATCCGCCTCGCGCTGGCCGCACTGGAGGAACGGCCCGCCAAAACACCGCCGGGGCTGCCCACCTGACGAAGGGGCGGGGCGGTATGGATGTGCGGCCTCGCCGCGTGGGCGCGATCACCCCCGGGCACCGGCAGCGGACGACGATACGATGCCCACGTAAGCACGCCGCCCGACCCTCGGAGGGAAAATGGCAGGGGAGCCGCAGGACGACTGCCTGTTCTGCAAAATCGTCGAGGGCCATGTCCCGGCGACGATCGTGCGGGAGACGGAGACGACCGTCGCGTTCCGGGACATCAACCCCCAGGCACCCACTCACGTCCTGGTCATCCCCAAGGCGCACTACGCCGACGCCGCCGCGCTCGCCGCCGCCGACCCGGCGCTCGCCGCGGACGTCCTGTGCGAGGCCCGGGCCGTCGCCGACGAGGACAAGCTGGAGAGCTACCGCATCGTCTTCAACACCGGTGCCGGAGCCGGCCAGACCGTCTTCCACACGCACGCCCACGTCCTCGGCGGCCGTGGCCTCCAGTGGCCCCCCGGCTAGGCCGAAGTCGCCGTGTCCGTACGTGAACTGGTCGTCCTCGGGACCGCGAGCCAGGTCCCGACCCGGCATCGCAACCACAACGGGTATCTGCTGCGGTGGGACGGCGAGGGCATCCTCTTCGATCCCGGCGAGGGCACCCAGCGCCAGATGCTGCGTGCCGGCGTCGCCGCGCACGACCTGAACCGGATCTGTGTCACGCATTTCCATGGCGACCACTCGCTGGGACTCGCCGGAGTCATCCAGCGGATCAACCTCGACAAGGTCCCGCATCCCGTCGTCGCCCACTACCCGCTCTCCGGGAAGCGCTTCTTCGACCGGCTGCGCCACGCCACCGCCTACCGGGAGACGGTCGCCCTCACCGAGGAGCCGGTCGACGCCGACGGCGTGCTCGTCGACACCGGTGGCTACACGCTCGAAGCAGCCCGACTGTCCCACCCCGTCGAGTCGTACGGCTACCGCCTCGTCGAGCCCGACGGGCGCCGCATGCTGCCCGAACGGCTCGTCGCGCACGGAATCCAGGGGCCGGACGTCGGCCGGATCCAGCGCGAAGGGGTGCTCGGCGGGGTCTCGCTGGACGAGGTGAGCGAGGTCCGGCGCGGACAGCGGTTCGCGTTCGTGATGGACACCCGGCTGTGCGACGGGGTGTTCACCCTCGCCGACGGCTGCGACATGCTCGTCATCGAGTCGACGTTCCTGGACGAGGACGCCGCCCTCGCCACCGAGCACGGCCATCTGACCGCCGGTCAGGCCGCCCGGGTCGCGCTCGACTGCGGCGTACGGCATCTCGTGCTCACGCACTTCAGCCAGCGCTACACCGAACCGGACGACTTCGAGCGGCAGGCGCGGGACGCCGGGTTCGACGGAGAGCTGACGGTCGCACATGATCTGCTGCGGGTGCCGCTACCGAAACGTCGGTGACACCGCCGTACGATGCTTTGATGTCCCTCCCCAAAGCAGAGCTGCACCTCCATATCGAAGGCACCCTTGAGCCCGAGCTTGCTTTCGAACTGGCCGCGCGCAACGGTGTCGAGCTGCCGTACGCCGACACCGACGAGCTGCGCACGGCCTACCAGTTCGAGGATCTCCAGTCCTTCCTGAACCTGTACTACGAGCTCATGGCCGTGCTGCGCACCGAGCAGGATTTCGCGGACCTCGCGAACGCCTATCTCGCCCATGCCGCCGCCCAGGGGGTGCGGCACGCGGAGATCTTCTTCGACCCGCAGGCGCACACCAAGCGTGGGCTGGAGCTGGGCACGGTCGTCGAGGGGCTGTGGTGGGCGCTGGGGAACAGCGCGGCGGAGCACGGTGTCTCCACGCGGCTCATCATGTGCTTCTTGCGGGACGACTCCGCCGAGTCCGCCATGGACACCCTGCGGGCCGCCGAGCCCTACCTCGACCGGATCACCGGCGTAGGCCTCGACTCGGCCGAGGTCGGCCACCCGCCGGTGAAGTTCCGCGAGGTCTACGAGGCCGCCGCCGCCCTCGGCCTGCGCCGCGTCGCCCACGCGGGCGAGGAGGGGCCGCCCGCCTACATCACCGAGGCTCTCGACGTCCTCGGTGTCGAGCGGGTCGACCACGGGCTCAGGTGCGTGGAGGATCCGGCGCTGGTCGAGCGACTCGTGCGGGAGCGGGTGCCGCTGACACTGTGTCCGCTGTCGAACGTCCGGCTGCGCACCGTCGACACCCTCGCCGGGCACCCGCTGCCCGCGATGCTCGACGCCGGGCTGATGTGCACGGTCAACTCCGACGACCCGGCCTACTTCGGCGGGTACGCCGGCGACAACTTCGACGCCGTGCGCCGCGCCCTCGGGCTGACCGACGAACGGCTGCGGGAGCTGGCCCGCAACTCCTTCCTCGCCTCCTTCCTGGAGGACGACGAGGAGCTGCGGGCGCAGTACTTGGCCGAGGTGGCGGCCTACGAGTTCGAGTAGCCGCCCGGTCGGCCGTTCAGGTGGCGGGGGCGAGCCGGTCGGGGGCTGCCGGAGTGGCTTCGGCGGTGTCCAGGGGGATCTCGACGACCTCCATGACCTCGACGGTCTCCGCCCCCTCGCCGGTCTCGACGCTCGCCCCGTGCCGGCGGCCCAGCGCCACCGCCGTCATCGGCAGGGCCAGGGCCAGCAGCCCGACGGCCAGGACCACGCCCATGACGGGGAACCCGGCCTGTGCCGACAGCAGGCTCCCCGTCAGCGGGCCCGCCGCAGTGCCCAGCGACGACGCCGAGCCGACGAGTACCGCCCAACGTCCGCGCGGGTCGAGGGAGGCGGCGAGGCCGATGACATAGGACAGGACGATCGGGTAGAGCGTGTTCCAGGCGATCTCGCCGGTCGCGAAGGTCGCGAGGTCGGTGGCGGAGGCGCTGAGCACGATGCAGGCCGCTATGACGGCCGTGCCGGCGCCGATGGGCAGGGCCACCCCGAGGCGGGGGCCGAGCGCGCCCGCCCCGGTGACACCGAGCAGCCCGGCGCCGAGTGCCACGGCGAACACCGCGCCGACCGTGGCCTCCGTCAGATGCGCCTGCGTCAGGCCGATCCGGCCGCTGACTCCCCACAGCGAGTTCTGGGCGAGGGACCACAACAGCATGCAGGCGGCGAGGGTCAGGCCGTGCCGGCGGTGCGGGAGGCGGGGGTTGCCGTCCCGGCCGGGCCCGGCGAGGGGCGTCGCCGCGGGCAGTCGGGCCGTCGCCGGCCATACGGCGAGCGCGGTCAGGGCGATCGCCGCGAGCGGCAGGCCGTGGCCCGGGCCGAGGTGGGGGACCGTCAGATAGACGGCGCCCGCGAGCGCGGAGACACAGAGCAGACCGAGTGTGGTGGTCCGGTGCGGGTCGGGGCGGCCGGCGATACGGGTGGCGGCGACCGCGGTGGCCGTACCGGAGCCGAAGCCGCCGACGAGCACGCCGAGGACGACGGCCGGTACGGGGTGCGTGACGGCTGCCGCGCCGTAGCCGAACAGGGCGAGGGCGAGACCGGTCCGGGCCAGTCCGCGCGCCCCGATCCGCTCGACGCGCGAGGCCAGCAGAAAGCCGGCCGACGCCGAGCTCAGCAGCAGCGCGCTGCCGACGGCGCCCGCCTGGGTGGGGGAGAGCGGAAGCCCGGAGTCGAGCCGGCCGACGATGGTCGGCAGCAGATACGGGGCGAGGTACCCGGCCGTGAAAAGGGCGACGAGGGGCCAGGGGGTGGTGCGGGGGGCGAACACGGGCGTTCCCAGGGCATGCGAAAGGAGCGGCACAAGAAGGGGGAGAGGCGCAGGCCGTCGACGGACAGGAACGCGCGGGCAATTTGTATCAAGCGAGGGGACGCGCGAAAAAGTGGGGATGGTGTGATCTACGGCACGTTCTGTTTGGGGTGTGGGAAGAGGGGTAGGAGAGTCGCCCTCACCTGCGCCAATGCACCGAGCCGCCCCCGCCGGGAGCCGTCGATTCGATCTTCGCCCTGATCTCCCGCAGCACCGCGACGATCCGCTCCTCGTGCCGCGCCGACAGCCGCGCGACCGGCACCGAGCAGCTGATCGCGTCCTGGGCGGGATGGTCGTAGCGCAGGGCGAAACCGAAGCCCACGATGCCGAGGACGGCCTCCTCGCGGTCGATCGAGTAGCCGCGCGCCCGCACCTCGGCGAGGTCCGCCGTCAGTGAGTCCCGGGTGGTGCGGGAGTTGGGGGTCAGGGCGCGGTAGGGACCCTCGGGGAGGTCGTCGTCGGGGCGTTCGGCCAGCAGTGCCTTGCCGAGGGCGCCCGCGTGCGCCGGGAGGCGCCGGCCGACGCGGCTGATCGTCCTGAGGTATTCGTGGGACTCGCGCGTCGCCAGATACGCCACGTCACGGCCGTCCAGGCGCCCCATGTGGATCGTCTCGCCCAGCGCCTGCGACGCCTCGTCGAGATACGGGCGTACGACGCGGACGCGTGGGTCGGAGTCCAGGTAGGTGGTGCCGGTGAGCAGGGCGTGGATGCCGATGCCGTAGAGCGAGCCGGTGACGTCGGTGCGGACCCAGCCCCGGGAGATCAGGGTCTGGAGCAGTGCGTACATGGAGCTGCGCGGGACCTGGAGCTCGTCGGCCAGCTCCTGGAGGCGGGCCGGGCGGTCGCCGCGCGCGGCGAGGACTTCCAGCAACTCGACCGTGCGCGCCGCGGACTTCACCTCACGCACGCCGCCTGTCTGCGACATGGGCCGATCGTAATCGGAACGGTGGCGGCTTCCTGTGCACGCCTTCGCCCCCGAGATCGCGAACGCCTTCTTCGCCGCCCTGCGCGACGACGACCACGGCACCACGGACAAGCTGCTGCGTGACTTCTTCGTACCGCTCGTCGAGATCCGCGACCGAGCACCGGACACGCCGTGCTCCTGGTGAGGGCGGCGGCCCGGCTGCGTGGCCGCCTCGTCGGCCCGGTACGCGCCCCGCTCACCGATCGGTCGGCAGCCGACCTGGCCGACCTGCGCACCCTGCTCGCCACCGGCCTCGACCTCATGGGGGCGCAGCCGTGAGTCCGGCCGGGTGACGCCCCCCATGCCCCGCCGGTAGCGGCCCGCGACCCCCGCGACACGGGGCACGGGCGGGAGGGCGACGGTGTCGTAGGTGTGCGGTGGCGTTGTCGGTGGCTTGGTGCACACTGGCCAGATCAGCACCACGTCAGGGAGCGCACCGTGACCACGCCCACCGCGCCCACCGGAAAGGGACCCACGCCCCAGGGGCCGTCCAGGACACCCGGACCCCATCGCCGGGCCCAGGTCGACCCGCTCGCCGCGCTGCGCACACCCGCCGACCCGCCCTGGGACGTGTATCTCACGGGCACGGTCTTCCTCGACATCATCTTCACCGGCCTCGACTCCGCCCCGGTCCGCGGCACCGAGTCCTGGGCGCGCGGAATGGGGTCGAGCCCCGGCGGCGTGGCGAACATGGCGACGGCCCTGGCCCGCCTCGGCCTGCGGACCTCGCTCGCGGCGGCCTTCGGCGACGACCACTACGGCGAGTACTGCTGGGACGCCCTGGAGCACGGCGAGGGCATCGACCTCTCCCCGTCGCGCACCGTGCCCGGCTGGCACTCCCCGGTCACGGTCTCCATGGCCTACGAGGGCGAGCGCACCATGGTCTCCCACGGCCATGAGCCGCCCCCCGAGGAACCGGCCCCCGACTGCCCGCCCACCGCGCGCGCAGCCGTGGCCTCCCTGGAGCCGGGCATCCGCGCACCCTGGATCGCGCAGGCCGCGAGCAGGGGCACCCGCATCTTCGCCGACGTCGGCTGGGACGACACCGGCGCCTGGGACCTGGCCGGCCTCGCGGACCTGGAGCACTGCGAGGCCTTCCTGCCGAACGCGCAGGAGGCGATGCGCTACACCGGTGCCGAGAACCCCCGCGAGGCGGCCCACGCCCTGACCGCCCACGTCCCGGTCGCGGTGGTCACCCTCGGCGCGGAGGGCGCGTACGCGGTGGACGGGCGGACCGGGGAGACGGCCGTGGTCCCCGCGATCGCCGTGGAGGCCCTGGACCCGACCGGCGCCGGGGACGTCTTCGTGGCCGGGTTCGTCGCCGGCACCCTCGCCGACTGGCCCCTGGCCGACCGCCTCGCCTTCGCCGGCCTCACTGCGGCCCTCTCCGTCCAGGAGTTCGGCGGCTCGCTGTCGGCCCCCGGCTGGGCCGAGATCGGCGCCTGGTGGCGCAAGGTGCAGTCCCTGGAGCGGCAGCACCCCGAGGCGCTGCGCCGGTACGCGTTCCTCGCGGACGTGGTGCCCCAGGAGGCGGGGAGACCCTGGCCGCTGCGGCGGGCGGTGCCGACCATCGGGTTCCGACGGTCGGCGTGACGGCCCTGCGGGTCGGCCGGGGCGACGTCCTTCCGGGGCCCTCCGGGGCGGGAGTCCCTCGCGGTCAGCCTGACGTTTCCGGCGTCAGTACGACGAAGTCCGCGTTCGCCGGGTCCAGGCACACGGCGAGCCGGCCCACTCCTTGCGCGTCCTCCGGACCCATCTGCACACTGCCGCCGTTCTCGGTGACCTTGGCGACCGCTGCGTCGCAGTCGTCGACATTGAAGACCGGATGCCAGTAGGGCCGTCCGTTCGCCAGCGCGAGGTTCTCCTTCGGCAGCTCCATCAGGCCGCCCTGCATACGCTCCTCGGGCTGCCCGGCGGGCGTGATGAGGGTGTACGCGCCTCCGCCGCCCGGCAGTTCCATGTCGCCGTACTGCCAGCCGAACACCGTGCCGTAGAACTCCTTCGCCGCCCCGGCGTCGCTCGTGTACAGCTCGGTCCAGGACAGCGAGCCCGTCTCGTCCGCCAGCTCGATGCCCGTGTCCTTGCCCGGCTGCCAGACGGCGAACTGCCCGCCCAGCGGGTCGCTGTACTGCGCCATCCGGCCCCAGTCCTCCAGGTCCATCGGCGCCACCCGCACGGTGCCGCCCGCACGCTCCACGGCCTGGGTCGTGGCGTCCGCGTCGGTGACCCGGTAGTAGATCATCCACGCCGAGCGCGCGCCCTCCTCGGTGAGCTTGCCCAGTCCGGCGACGGTCTTGCCGTCCTTCTTGAACATCCCGCCCTCGAAGCCCTCCGCCTCGCCCATGGACTCGTAACTCCAGCCGAGCACCGCGCCGTAGAAGGACGCGGCGGCCGGGACGTCGGGGGCACCGAGGTCGAGCCAGCAGGGGGCGCCGGGGGTGGGCGCTGTGGTGATCATGACGATGCCCTTTCGCAGACCGGTGTCACCTCAGCGTGACACCCGGCACCGACACTCGCCCGTCGGACGCCCCCGGAAGCACCCCGGACGCGCCCGGAAGCACCCCGGACGCGCCCCGGGGGCAGCCTCGGCCCGGGCTGGTTACCATCCGGCCATGAGCGACGATGCGAGTGCTGACGCGACCCGGCTCGCCGACACCGCACACGACTGGGCGGCGGCGATGGTCTCCGACGACCCCGCCCGGATCGCCGAGTTCATGGCCGACGAATGGGTCATCGTCTCCGAGACGGGCATCACCACCAGGGCGCAGTTCCTCGAGTTCGTCGAGTCCGGCGACCTGACCCACTCGGCCTTCCAACTGGCCGGCGAGCCCAGGATCCGGCTGCACGGCGACTCAGCCGTGGTCACGGCACGCGTGACGAACACCGCCCACTACAAGGGCGAGCGCTTCGACGCCGACGAGTGGACGACCGACGTGTTCGTACGCCGGGAGGGCCGCTGGCTGTGCGTGCTCAGCCACATCACGGCGGCGGCCCCGGCCTGAACCCGACGGCCACGCGGGCCGCCGGCGCCTCACCTCAGCCCCCAGCCTCAGCCGTCCGCCTCGGCCCGTGGCCTCGGCCGCCCGCCCCGGCCCGTGGCCTCGGACTCCGCCTCAGCCCGCCGTCACCGTGGCACGCACCGTGCCGTCCGGCCCCGCCACCAGCACCGGCGTCCCGGGTCCGCCGAGGTCCCGTACCGCCGCGCGGTCCTCGGCCGACGCGCCCTCGGCCTCCGTCACCACCGCCGCCGCCTCCAGCGACTTCGCCCCCGACGCCACCGCCATCGCCACGGCGGTGCGCAGCGCGCTCAGCTGCAAGGAGTCCAGGGCGACCGTCCCGGCGACATACGTACGGCCGGTCTCGTCCCGTACGGCCGCACCCTCGGGCACGCCGTTGCGGGCCCGCGCGGAACGGGCCAGGGTGACGATCTTGCGGTCCTCGGGGTCCAGCGCGCTGTTGTCGGTCATGACCTCGAGCATACGTAGCGCCGCCCCGCCTACCCGGCCACGGGGTACATCGCCCCGCGCCGCCCCTCGGGCGAGGCCAGCCACTGAAGCTTCGCCGCGGTGTTCGCCTCGTCCAGCGGCGTGTGCAGCACGATCGACAGGTCGGGCCGCACCGGCATCTGCATCACGCTCGACTCCAGGCACAGCAGCCCGACCAGCGGATGGTCCAGCTCCTTGCGGATCTGCCCGGCGTCCTCGATGTCCCGCCGCTCCCACAGCTCGGTGAACTCCGGGCTCGACGCCTTCGCCTCGGCCAGCACGGCCTGGAACCCCTCGTCGTCGGGGGAGGCCGAGCACAGCGCGCGGAACTGCGCCACGACCGTACGGGCGTTCTGCTCCCAACTCATCGAACGCGACCGGTACATCGGGTCCGTGAAGAAGTCGATCAGGCAGTTCCACCGCCTGTCGGGGCGGATACCGAGCACGGTCGCCGCCGCGTCGTTGTACAGCACCCCGTTGTAGTACCGGTCCATGATGTGCGCCGGATACGGCATCCACGCGTCGATCAGCCGCCGCAGCCCGTCGCACATGTCCCGCTTCTCGGGCGCCACTTCACGGGCCGGCGGATTCAACCCGGCCAGCAGATACAGATGCCGGCGCTCGGCGTTGCTCAGCCGCAGCACCCGGCCCACCGAGTCCAGCACCTGCGGCGACACGGAGATGTCCCGCCCCTGCTCCAGCCACTGGTACCAGGAGGCGCCCACCCCGGCCAGCACCGCGACCTCCTCGCGCCGCAACCCCGGCGTACGGCGCCGCGCCCCGCCGTCCGGCAGGCCCGCCTCGCCCGGTGTCACCCGGGCCCGCCTGCTCATCAGAAACTCGCGCAGCTCGCGCCGCCGATGACTCTTCAGCGTGCTCCCGGACACGTCGGACACGTACGGATCCCCCTCATCCCGGTGGCTGGTGGTGCCACCACCAGGACAACTTCCCGCTCCCCACGGCTATTCCGGCGCCCGCAGGCTCTTGCCCATGGCGATCGACTCCACCACTCCCACTCCCACTCCCGCACCCACCCCACCGCTCGGCACTCCCCGGTCCCCCCGGATGTCGACACGCGACAAGCTCGTCCTGTTCGTCCTGTGCGCCGCCCAGTTCATGGTCGCGCTCGACTTCTCCGTCCTGAACGTCGCCCTCCCCGTCCTCGGCACCGACCTCGGCATGAGCAAGTCGGCGCTGCAATGGGCGGTCACGGCGTTCGCGCTGCCGTCCGGCGGCTTCCTGCTCCTCTTCGGCCGCATCGGCGACCTCTACGGCCGTCGCAAGCTGTTCCTCACCGGCCTCGCCCTGTTCGCCGCGGCCTCCGTGCTCGCGACCTTCGCCTGGGACCCGGCGTCCTTCCTCGCCGGACGCGCCCTCCAGGGCCTCGGCGCCGCGCTCATCGTCCCGACGGGCATGTCCCTGCTGACGACGACCTTCGCCGAAGGCCCCGCCCGGGACCGCGCCCTCGGCATCTCCGGGACGCTGATGTCCCTCGGCTTCACCATCGGCGTGGTCGCGGGCGGCGTCCTGACCGACGCGCTCGGCTGGCGCTCCACCATGGGGCTGCTCGCGGTCTTCGCGCTGGTCGTCCTGCCGCTCGCCCCCAGCCTGCTGCCCGAGTCCCGAACCCCCGACCGTCCGCACCTCGACATACCCGGCGCGATCACCGTCACCGGCGGTCTGCTCTCCCTGATCTACGCCCTGACCACGGCCGCCGACCACGGCTTCGGCCGCACCGATGTCATCGTGACCCTGATCGCGGGCCTCGCGCTCCTCACGGCCTTCGCGATCGTCGAGTCCCGCACCTCGGCACCTCTGGTCTCCCTGCCCATGCTGCGCCGCCGCACGGTGGCCTGGGGCAACCTGGGCGGTCTGGTCACCTTCTCGATGATGTCGACGGTGGTCTTCGTCCTGACCCTCTACCTCCAGGAGATCCTGCACCTGTCGGCCTGGCAGACGGGCCTGGTCTTCGGCGTCCAGGGCGTCCTGTCGGTGGTCGCCGGTTCGCTCACCCCGAGGGTCCTCAGCCGTCTCGGCGCCCGCCGCACCCTGGTCGTCTCCCTCGCGGGACAGGGCGTCTTCGTGGCGGCCCTGGTCCTGCTGAACGCGCACACCTGGTCCGTCTGGCTCGCCACGGCCGCCGTCTCGCTGGCGAGCATGTTCCACCTGGGCGCGATCATCTCCTACGGCCTGACCGTCACCTCCGGCGTCCCCGACGAGGAACAGGGCCTGGCCACCGGCCTGGTCACCTCCACCCAGCAGGTCGGCATCACCGTCGGCATCCCGCTGCTCGGCGTCCTCGCGACGACCTCCGACGACCTGCTGTCCGGCACCCGCACGGTGCTCGCCCTGAACGCGGCCATCGTCCTGGCCGCCGCGGCCCTGATCGCCCTGGGCCTGCGCACCCGGCGGACCACCGCCTCAGGGGCGGTCGAGGCGCAGCCGCTCGGCTCTCGGTAGCCCGGCCACGACAAGGTCGTACGAGTCCTCGACGAGCTCCCGGACCATCCCGTCCGGGAGCTCCCCGTCCACCGTGACGGTGTTCCAGTGCCGCTTGTTCATGTGATAGCCCGGCACGATCAACCCCTCGTACTCACCGCGCAGCCGCACCGCGTCCTCGGGGTCGCACTTGAGGTTGACGGTGAGGGGCCGTGCTCCGAGGTCGGTCAGCGCGAACAGCTTGCCCCCGACCTTGAAGACGGAGGTGTCCGGGTTGAAGGGAAAGTCCTCGACGGCCGCCGTGAACGACAGGCAGAGGTCGCGCAGCTCCTCGGGGCTCACTCCGGCTTCGCCTCCTGCCCCTCCGCCGGGGGCGCCGGGGCCACCGGCTCGACCAGCACCGTCACGATCTTGTTCCGGCGGCCGGCCGCCGCCTCCGCGGTCAGCCGCAGCTTGCGGCCGTCGGGCAGTTCGACCGCCGACGAAGCCCCGGCGATCGGCACCCGGCCGAGGGCCTTGGCCAGCAGACCACCGACGGTCTCCACGTCCTCGTCGTCGTACTCGTCCAGGCCGTACAGCTCGCCGAGGTCGGTGATGTCCAGGCGGGCGGTGACGCGGTAGCGGTCCTCGCCGAGCTCCTCGACCGGCGGCAGCTCGCGGTCGTACTCGTCGGTGATCTCGCCGACGATCTCCTCGAGGATGTCCTCGATGGTGACGATGCCCGCGGTGCCGCCGTACTCGTCGATGACGACGGCGACGTGGTTGCGTTCCTTCTGCATCTCGCGCAGCAGATCACCGGCGTTCTTGGTGTCCGGCACGAAGTACGCCGGCCGCATCGCCGTCGAGACCAGCTCGCTCTCCGCGTCCCGCGAGATGTGCGTCTTGCGGGCCAGATCCTTCAGATACACCATCCCGACCACGTCGTCCTCGCTCTCCCCGACCACCGGGATGCGCGAGAACCCGGAGCGCAGGGCGAGCGTGAGGGCCTGACGGATGGTCTTGTAGCGCTCGATGACGACGAGGTCGGTGCGCGGGACCATCACCTCGCGCACCAGCGTGTCGCCCAACTCGAAGACCGAGTGCACCATCCGGCGCTCCTCGTCCTCGATCAGTGACTCCTTCTCGGCCAGGTCGACCAGCGCGCGCAGCTCGGCCTCGGAGGCGAACGGGCCGCGGCGGAAGCCCTTGCCGGGGGTGAGGGCGTTGCCGATGAGGATCAGCAGCGGCGGGATCGGACCCATGATCCGCGCGAGCGGCAGCAGCACGTACGCCGCCGCCGTCGCCGTGTTCAGCGGATGCTGCCGGCCGATGGTGCGCGGCGAGACCCCCACGGCGACGTACGACACCAGCACCATGACCGCTATGGCCACCAGCAGCGCCTCGGTCGTGCTGTCGAACTCCCGCAGGCACGCGTAGGTGACGAGCGCGGCGGCGGCCATCTCGCAGGCCACGCGCACCAGCAGCGCCACGTTCAGATAGCGCGTCGGATCCGCGGCGACCAGCGCGAGCTTCTCACTGCCGCGCCGCCCGCCGCGCACGGCCTCCTCGGCCCGGAAGCTGGAGACACGCGCCAGACCCGCCTCCGCGCAGGCGGCCAGCCAGGCGACGACCACCAGGGCGATCGCGCCGGCGACGAGGGGGAGGCTCATGACACGGTCGGGGCCGGGGAGGGACCGGTCAGGCCCTTCTCCGTACGCCAGCCGTCCACGATCGCGGCCTGGAGACCGAACATCTCGGCCTTCTCGTCCGGCTCCTCATGGTCGTACCCGAGCAGATGCAGCACGCCATGGACGGTGAGCAGCTGGAGCTCCTCGTCCATGGAGTGCTGTGTGGGCGCTTCCGCGCCCTGCCGGGTGGCGACTTCGGGGCACAGCACGATGTCACCGAGGAGCCCCTGCGGAGGCTCCTCGTCGTCCTTGGACGGCGGACGCAGCTCGTCCATCGGGAAGGACATGACATCGGTGGGGCCGGGCAGGTCCATCCACTGCACATGGAGCTGCTCCATGGCGTCGGCGTCCACGACGATCACCGAGAGCTCGGAGAGCGGGTGGATGCGCATCCGCGCGAGCGCGTAGCGGGCGATGTCGAGGATCGCCTGCTCGTCGACCTCGGTTCCGGACTCGTTGTTGACGTCGATCGACATGGTCGTGCGTGGTCTCTACTTCCCCTTGTGCCCGGCCCTGCCGCCACGGCCCTTGTGCGTGCCGTTCTGGGTGCCGTGCTTGTTGTCGAACTTCTCGTACGCGTCGACGATACGGCCGACCAGCTTGTGCCGGACGACATCCTGCGACGACAGCCGCGAGAAGTGGACGTCCTGGACGCCCTCCAGGATGTCCTGCACCTGCCGCAGACCGGACTTGGTGCCGTCCGGGAGGTCGACCTGGGTCACGTCACCGGTGATGACTATCTTCGAGTCGAAGCCGAGGCGGGTGAGGAACATCTTCATCTGCTCGGGGCTGGTGTTCTGGGCCTCGTCGAGAATGATGAAGGCGTCGTTCAGGGTGCGGCCACGCATGTATGCCAGGGGGGCCACCTCGATGGTCCCCGCCGCCATCAGACGCGGGATCGAGTCCGGGTCGAGCATGTCGTGCAGCGCGTCGTACAGGGGCCGCAGGTACGGGTCGATCTTCTCGTACAGCGTCCCCGGCAGGAAGCCGAGCCGCTCGCCGGCCTCGACCGCGGGCCGGGTCAGGATGATGCGGTTGACCTGCTTGGACTGCAGGGCCTGGACCGCCTTGGCCATGGCGAGGTAGGTCTTGCCCGTGCCGGCGGGGCCGATGCCGAAGACGATCGTGTGCTTGTCGATCGCGTCGACGTAGCGCTTCTGGTTGAGCGTCTTCGGGCGGATCGTACGGCCGCGGGAGGAGAGGATGTTCTGGGTGAGAACCTCGGCCGGGGTCTCTTCCGGTCCCTCCCCGTTCTCACTCGCTCTGAGCATGGCGATCGAGCGTTCCACTGCGTCCTCCGTCATCGGCTGTCCGGTGCGGAGCACCAGCATCATCTCGTCGAACAGGCGCTGGATGAGAGCGACTTCAGCGGCGTCGCCGACCGCGCTGATCTCATTGCCCCGGACGTGGATGTCGGCCGCCGGGAAGGCCGTCTCGATCACGCGCAGCAGGGAGTCGCCGGACCCCAGCACGGTCACCATGGGGTGCTGGGCGGGGACGGTGAACTGTGCTCTCGCCTGCCCCTGCGCGGGTGTGTGAGCTGTGGGTGTCTGAGTCATGGGCCGGCTCGTAGGCCTTGCTCGTCCTCCTCGAAACGACTCCTCCGCCCCAGGGGCGGCCTGGCGATTCCAGAGTACGCCGGGGGACCGACAGTGCCGTAGGGCTTTTCCACGGGGAGGTGCGCACGGCCGAGCGGTGGCCCGCACGGCAGGTGAGGGCTCCACTACGCCGGGTTCGTCAGGCACCCGTGTGCAGTGGAGCCGACGAGCTCAGAAGCCCAGCTTCCGCAGCTGCCGGGGATCGCGCTGCCAGTCCTTGGCGACCTTGACGTGCAGGTCCAGGAAGACCGGCGTCCCCAGCAGGGCCTCGATCTGCTTGCGGGACTTGATGCCGACGTCCTTCAGGCGCTTGCCCTTGGGGCCGATGATGATGCCCTTCTGGCTGGGGCGCTCGATGTAGACGAAGGCGTGGATGTCGAGGAGGGGCTTGTCGGCGGGGCGGTCCTCGCGGGGGAGCATCTCCTCGACCACGACGGCGATCGAGTGGGGGAGCTCGTCACGGACGCCTTCGAGGGCGGCCTCACGGATGAGCTCGGCGATCATGACCTGCTCGGGCTCGTCGGTCAGCTCGCCGTCGGGGTAGAGGGCGGGGCCCTCCGGCAGCAGCGGGACGAGCAGATCGGCCAGCAGGTCCACCTGCTTGCCGCCGACCGCCGACACCGGCACGATCTCCGCCCACTCGAACCCCAGCTCCTTGCCGAGCTGGTCGATCGCGATGAGCTGTTCGGCGAGCGTCTTGCCGTCCACGAGGTCGGTCTTCGTGACGATCGCGATCTTCGGCGTCTTCTTGATCGACGCGAGTTCCTTCGCGATGAAGCGGTCACCGGGGCCGAGCTTCTCGTTCGCCGGCAGACAGAAGCCGATCACGTCGACCTCGGCCCAGGTGGTGCGGACCACGTCGTTGAGCCGCTCACCGAGCAGCGTGCGCGGCTTGTGCAGACCGGGGGTGTCGACCAGGATCAGCTGGGCGTCGGGCCGGTGCACGATGCCCCGTACCGTGTGCCGCGTCGTCTGCGGCTGGTTCGCGGTGATCGCCACCTTCTTGCCGACCAGAGCGTTCGTGAGGGTGGACTTGCCCGCGTTGGGGCGGCCCACGAAGCAGGCGAAGCCGGCGCGGTGGAGGGCCTCGGACGGCTCGGATGACTTGCTGCGAACGCTCATGGCGCCCATTCTCCCTGATCCACAGAGCCCGGCCGCACACGCGCCCGACCGCACCCGGCCCTGCCCCTGGCGGCCACCGGCCCGGACCTTCCGGTGCGTGCCGAGAGCGCCTACGATCGCGTGGTCCCGGGCCACGGCGCCCCGGGCACCTCGTCCCTCCCCGCGTCCCTCACCTCGCCCGTCCCGCCGCCCAGAAGGTCAGAAGGTCAGAAGCAGGCATGAAGCTGATCACCGCGATCGTCAAGCCCTACCGGCTCGACGAGGTCAAGGCCGCCCTCCAGGAGATCGGTGTGCACGGTCTGACCGTGACCGAGGCGAGCGGCTACGGCCGCCAGCGCGGCCACACCGAGGTGTACCGCGGCGCGGAGTACCGGGTCGATCTGGTGCCGAAGGTGCGGATCGAGGTCGTCGTCGAGGACGCGGCGGCGGACGACGTCATCGACGCCGTCGTGAAGGCCGCCCACACGGGCAAGATCGGCGACGGCAAGGTCTGGGCGCTGCCCGTCGAGACCGTCGTAAGGGTACGGACGGGCGAGCGCGGCCCCGACGCGCTGTAGCGCCTCGGCGGCGCCGGGACCGCGCCTCGGTCACGTCACGCGACCCAGTACCTCACGTGTGGATCAGTCGAACACGAACGGGCCCGGTGACTGCGGCCCGGTCGCGGTGCAGGTGATGGTGATGCCGAAGACGGTCATCCGGAGCGAGCCGCCGAAAGCCTGGAGGCTGTCCCCGGAGGCGACGGTCCCGCTGAGCGGGCCGACCTGCACGGGGTCGCCGGCGGCCATCGCCGGGTTCTCCGTGCCGGTGAAGTCGACGGTGCCGCCGCCCGCCTTCACCAGGGTGAGTGTCGAGGAGATCGAGTCCTCTCCGAGCGCGATCGGCGCGGTGATCGCGGAGGAGTTGACGGAGAGGGTGGCGGCGGTGCCGTTCTGGGTGGCGGTGAGCGTGGCCTCGCCGCCGCCGAAACTGCCGCACTCCGCGGTGATCGTGGCGCTGCCGGGGGCGACGGCGAGAGCGGCGGGCGCCAAGGCCAGTCCGGTGACCGCGAGGGCCCCGGTCATCAGCGCCGCACCTGCTCCGATACGCGTTCGTCTCATGGGAATCGCTCCCTTTCGGGGGGTGGGGGATTTCCGTGTGGGGACGGCTGACAGCTCGGCAGGTGGATGCGGGCACGCTGCGGGGAGCTGTATCTGACGGTCCGTCGGATCCGTCGTTCCCATTGATGCGCGTGGGGCGAGGGTCGGCAAGGGTGATTTCCGGCCTCAACTACCGATGGGTCACCAGGGCCACCAGGGTCAGCAGGGCCGCCACGGAACCCCACATCGCCCTGCCGGTCAGTCCACGCTCTTGATCCGACCCACCAGCACCGCCCCCGCCAGCCCGGTCGCCGCCGCCACCGCGTACAGCGTCCGGTAGCCGCCCAGGTGGGTCACGATCGGTGCGGCGAGGGCCGGGGCCGCCACCTGGGGGAGGGCGTTGGCGACGTTGATGACGCCGAGGTCCTTGCCGCGGTCCGAGGCCGCGGGCAGGACGTCGGTCATCAGGGCGAAGTCGACCGACATGAAGACGCCGAGGGCGACGCCCAGCAGCGCCGCCACGACGATCGCGCCCGGCCAGGTCTGCCAGAGCGCGAGCAGGGCGGTGGCCGCCGCCATCAGCACCCCGGACCAGTGCACGAACGGCTTGCGGCGGCCCACCCGGTCCGACCAGGCGCCGCCCACCACGACCGTGGCCAGCAGGGACACCGCGTTCACCGCGGTCAGGATCAGCACCCCCTGCTCGGGATCCTCGTGGCGGAGGCCGTCCCGGAGGTAGTAGAGCAGGTAGAGGATCACCAGCGCGTTGCTGAGGTTGATCAGGAAGCGGGTCAGCCAGGCCCAGCCGAAGTCGGGATGGCGGCGCGGGCTCAGCCAGAAGCCGCGCGCGAACGAGCGCCAGGACCACGCCGGCCGGTCCGTGGCCGCAAGCCGGAGATCGCGGTGCCGCAGTACGTACGGCAGCACCCCCGCCAGCGTGAACACCGCGCACGCCGCGTACCCCGCCGCGATCCCGCCCCCCGCCGTCGCCAGCCCCGTGCCGGCGACCGCCCCGAGGATCTGCGCCGCGCCCAGCCAGCCGCCCACCGTGCCCCGCTGGAGCCGGGGCACCCGGTCCGGCACGGCGGCCGTGACCGCCGCGAAGGCGGCGTTGAGGGTCAGCTGGACCAGGCACCAGCCGAGCATCATCAGCCACAGCCCGTCCGTGCCCGCGAGCAGCAGCAGTGACAGCGCGCCGCCCGCGGCCCCGGCCACGATGTACGGCGTACGGCGGCCCCGGCGCGCCGTCGTCCGGTCCGACAGGGCGCCGAAGAACGGGTTCGCCGCCAGGGACACCACCGCGCCGACGCCGGTCACCCAGGCCAGCAGCGT
The DNA here is from genome assembly GCF_043673425.1 of Streptomyces sp. M41. Taxonomy (NCBI): domain Bacteria; kingdom Bacillati; phylum Actinomycetota; class Actinomycetes; order Kitasatosporales; family Streptomycetaceae; genus Streptomyces; species Streptomyces sp. M41. The sequence goes on from NZ_JBIMKE010000008.1 coordinate 197,460, forward strand.
CTCCTTCGACATCCCCGTGCCCGGGGCGAAGTCCTCCGCCTGCCGGGCCAGCAGGATCTGCAGCGGGCCGTACCAGCCCACCCAGATCGCCACGTTGGCAAGGCCCAGGGCCGCCGTCCAGCCCCGGCCGACCCGCTCGGTGGGTTCGGCCAGGGCGTCGGCTGTCATCCCTGGGCCCTGAGCACGTCCCGCAGCCAGCCGTACGACGCCTTCGGGGTCCGGGCGAGGGTCTCGTAGTCCACATGGACCAGCCCGAACCGGCGCGCGTAGCCCTCGGCCCATTCGAAGTTGTCCAGCAGCGACCAGACGAAGTACCCGCGTACGTCCACGCCCGCCTCCGCCGCCAGGTGCAGCGCGCGGATGTGGCCGTCCAGGTAGGCGATCCGCTCCTGGTCGTCGATGCCCTCGTAGGAGCAGCCGTTCTCGGTGATGACGATGGGCGGGAGCCGGTCGCCGTAGCGCTTGTGGAAGCCGGTGAGCAGTTCCGTGAGGGCCTCGGGTACCACCGGCCAGCCGAAGTCGGTCGTCGGTACGCCCTCGATCTCCCGTATCGAGAAGGGTAGTTCGGCGGGCATGCGCACCCCGCCGAACTCGATCTCGGTGCCCTGCGGGGCGCCCACGCGGGTCGGCGCGTAGTAGTTGATGCCGTAGAAGTCGAGCGGCTCCGCGATGATCTCCAGGTCCGCCGCGGCATCGCCCGGCATCAACTCGCCGATGCCCTCGGGGTACCGGCCCAGCAGCACCGGGTCGGCGAAGAGCCGGTTGAGGAGTACGTCGTAGAAGTCCGCCGCCTCCACATCGGCCTGTTCCTGTGACGCCGGCCAGGCCGGGCCGTGCGAGTTGGCGATCCCGATGTCCGTGGCGCCGGCCGCGCGCAGGGCCCGTACGGCCAGACCGTGGGCCAGCAGCTGGTGGTGGGCGACCGGGAGGGCGTCGAAGAGCAGCCGGCGGCCCGGGGCGTGGGTGCCGAGGGCGTGGCCCAGAAGGGTGTGTTCGGCGGGTTCGTTGAGGGTGATCCACTTCCTGACGCGGTCGCCCAGGCGCTCGGCGACCACGGACACGTACTCGGCGAAACGGGTGGCCGTGTCCCGCTCCAGCCAGTCCAGCGCGACGGGCAGGTCCCAGTGGAAGAGGGTCGGGACCGGGCGCACGCCCGCCGCGCACAGCTCGTCGACCAGACGGTCGTAGAAGTCGAGGCCGCCGGGGGAGTTCACCCGCGGCCAGGAGATCGAGAAGCGGTACGCGTCCACGCCCAGGTCGGCCAGCAGGGCCACGTCCTCGGGGTAGCGGTGGTAGTGGTCGCAGGCCACCTCGGCCGTGGAGCCGTCCTTCACGTTCCCCGGCTCGGCCGTGAAGGCGTCCCACACGGACGTCTCGCGCTCGTGTGCGGCTCCCTCGATCTGGTGGGCCGAGGTCGAGACGCCCCACAGGAAGTCCGCCGGGAACCGGGGTATCGGATTGGTCGCACCGCGCTCATCGATCGCCATGCGCCGGATCATCCGTACCGGCGGTAACGGAAGTCAACGCCCAGGCGTCAACTGCCCGTTACCGCTGTGTTACGCCCCTTCCTTCAGCACCCGGGAGATGAGCTTGCGCTGCTCGTCGGTGAGCCGGGGATCGGAGCAGTACACCGTCCTGCCGTCCACGGTGATCTGGTAGCTGAAGCCGTCCGGAACCCCGACGGGGGGCGTGCCCCGGCCGGACGCGACCGCGCTCTCGGCCAGGGCGTGCCACTCCGCCGCGTCGGGGCGCCCCGAGGTGTCCACCTCCGCGTGCCGCTCGATGCCCGCGAATCCGCCCGTGCGCCGTACCTGAATACGCATGGGTCCTTGTCTAGTACGGACTTACGAGATCCGCACCCCGACCTGCTCCCAAGCCTTGGACACCGCCTGGAACTCGTCACCGCCGTCGCCGAAGCGCTCGCGTGCGGCCTTCACCGTCAGGGCGGCGAAGTCGGTGAACATGGCGCGGTCGGACAGCTCGCCGCCGGTCAGGACGTCGTACCAGACCTGTCCCGCCTTCTCCCAGGCGTGGCCGCCGAGGGCGGTGGCGGCCAGATAGAAGGCGTGGTTGGGGATGCCGGAGTTGATGTGGACACCGCCGTTGTCGCGGCCGGTGCGGACATAGTCGTCCATGGTCGCGGGCTGCGGGTCCTTGCCGAGGACGTCGTCGTCGTACGCGGTACCCGGCTCCTTCATGGAGCGCAGGGCCTTGCCGGAGACGCCGGGGGCGAGGAGACCGGCGCCGATGAGCCAGTCGGCCTCGGTGGCGGTCTGGCCGAGCGTGTACTGCTTGATCAGCGCGCCGAAGACGTCGGACATGGACTCGTTCAGGGCGCCCGGCTGGCCGTAGTAGGTGAGGTTGGCCGTGTACTGGGTGACGCCGTGGGCGAGCTCGTGGCCGATCACGTCGATCGGGATGGTGAAGTCGAGGAAGATCTCGCCGTCACCGTCGCCGAACACCATCTGCTCGCCGTTCCAGAAGGCGTTGTTGTAGTTCTCGTCGTAGTGGACGGTGGCGTCCAGGGGCAGGCCGTCGCCGTCGATCGAGTGGCGGGCGTACGCCTTGAGGAAGAGGTCGAAGGTGGCGCCGAGGCCGGCGTAGGCGCGGTTGACCGTGGCGTCCTGGCCGGGCTCGTCGCCCTCGCCGCGGACCTTGGTGCCGGGCAGGGCGGTGCCGTGCTCGGCGTCGTGGATGGTGCGCAGCGGCTGGTCCGACGGTGCCTTCGCCTGCGGCGCCTGGGCGAGGGCGAACTCCGTGGTCACCCGGCGTTTGCCGCGCAGCTCGCTGTCGCGCATCAGGGTCCGGCGGGCCGGGCCGGAGAGTGCGGGGTCGTCGTTGCGGGCCAGTTTGTCCAGGACGTGCGGCGGTACGACGGTGCAGAAGACGGGCTCGAAGCCCCCGTTGGTCGTCATGTCCGGCACCATTGCACTGAGTCATGGGTGTGTCACTAGTCGCAACCATGATTGGTGAAATATGCCGACAGTGAGCCGCACGCTCCGTGACGAAGTGGTATGGCGCACTTTTTGTCCTATTCGTCCTTCGGGTCCCGCATACTGATACGACGCCCCGCACGGGGAGCGGCTCGGCTAGCATGCTTCGCATCATGCGTTTCGGGCTGCTTCTTCTTAGCTGCCGCGGCGAGGGCCTGTAGTCCAGGTCGACTCCCTCCCCGCGGAGCTTGGCGTTGCGTCGTCGGCCGTCCTTTCCGGACACCCTGAGGAGCCCGAAGCATCATGGCGAACCGCCAGCAGCCCAGCCCCATGCCGATCCACAAGTACGGCCGCTACGAGCAGGTCGACATCCCGGACCGCACCTGGCCGGACAACCGGATCACCGTCGCTCCCCGCTGGCTCTCCACCGACCTGCGTGACGGCAACCAGGCCCTGATCGACCCGATGTCGCCCGAGCGCAAGCGGCGGATGTTCGACCAGCTGGTCAAGATGGGCTACAAGGAGATCGAGGTCGGCTTCCCGGCGTCGGGACAGACGGACTTCGACTTCGTACGGTCGATCATCGAAGAGCCCGGGGCCATCCCCGACGACGTCACCATCTCCGTACTGACCCAGGCCCGCGAGGACCTGATCGAGCGGACCGTGGAGTCCCTGAAGGGCGCCAAGCGGGCCACCGTCCACCTGTACAACGCCACCGCGCCGGTCTTCCGCCGGGTGGTGTTCCGCGGCTCCAAGGACGACATCAAGCAGATCGCCGTCGACGGCACACGGCTGGTCATGGAGTACGCCGAGAAGCTGCTGGGGCCCGAGACCGAGTTCGGCTACCAGTACAGCCCCGAGATCTTCACCGACACCGAGCTGGACTTCGCGCTGGAGGTCTGCGAGGCGGTGATGGACGTCTACCAGCCGGGTCCGGGCCGCGAGATCATCCTCAACCTGCCCGCCACGGTGGAGCGTTCGACGCCGTCGACGCACGCGGACCGCTTCGAGTGGATGAGCCGCAACCTCTCCCGCCGTGAGTACGTCTGCGTCTCCGTCCACCCGCACAACGACCGCGGTACGGCCGTCGCGGCGGCCGAGCTGGCGCTGATGGCGGGTGCCGACCGGGTCGAAGGCTGTCTGTTCGGGCAGGGCGAGCGCACCGGCAACGTCGACCTGGTCACGCTGGGCATGAACCTCTTCTCCCAGGGCGTCGACCCGCAGATCGACTTCTCCGACATCGACGAGATCCGTCGTACGTGGGAGTACTGCAACCAGATGGAGGTCCACCCGCGCCACCCGTACGTGGGCGACCTGGTCTACACGTCCTTCTCCGGCTCCCACCAGGACGCCATCAAGAAGGGCTTCGACGCGATGGAGGCCGACGCCGCGGCGAAGGGGGTCACGGTCGACGACATCGAGTGGGCCGTGCCGTACCTGCCGATCGACCCGAAGGACGTCGGCCGCTCCTACGAGGCGGTCATCCGGGTCAACTCGCAGTCCGGCAAGGGCGGTATCGCGTACGTCCTGAAGAACGACCACAAGCTGGACCTGCCGCGCCGGATGCAGATCGAGTTCTCCAAGCTCATCCAGGCCAAGACGGACGCCGAGGGCGGCGAGGTCACCGGCGGCGACATCTGGGCGACGTTCCAGGACGAGTACCTGCCGAACCCGGAGAACCCCTGGGGGCGGGTCCAGGTGAAGAACGGTCAGTCGACCACCGACACCGACGGCGTGGACACCCTGAAGGTGGAGGCCACCGTCGACGGCGTCGACACCGTCCTGGAGGGCACCGGCAACGGTCCGATCTCGGCCTTCTTCGACGCGCTGACGAAGATCGGCATCGACGCCCGGCTGCTGGACTACCAGGAGCACACGATGAGCGAGGGCGCCTCCGCGCAGGCCGCCTCGTACATCGAGTGCGCGATCGACGGCAAGGTGCTGTGGGGCATCGGCATCGACGCGAACACGACGCGTGCCTCGCTGAAGGCGGTCGTGTCCGCGGTCAACCGGTCTGCTCGTTGACGGTTCGCTCCGCGGGTGGATCGGCTCTGTTCGCCGTGGGTCCGTCGGTGAGTGGGTGAGTGCGGGGCCGTCGTGGCTGGTCGCGCAGTTCCCCGCGCCCCTCGGGGGCGTTGTCGCACCCGGTATCGACGTGGCACGGCGTGTGCCTCGTTGAACGGCTCGTTGACGGTTCGCTCCGCGGGATGGGGTGTTTCCGTTCGCCGTGGGTCCGTCGGTGAGTGGGGGAGCGCGGGGCCGTCGTGGCTGGTCGCGCAGTTCCCCGCGCCCCTGCCGGTGCTGTCGCAACCGGTGTTCATGAGGCCCCGTCCGCCGTTCTCGGTGGGCGGGGGCCGGCCGTTTTCGGCCATTGGCCTGTGCAGGTCACGGAAAGGTCTCGTCCGGGGTAATGACTGGACCTCCTGGATGTGGCTAACATCACGCAAGCGCGACGATGTGGCCGCGTGGTTATGGAGGTGCGACGTGCTGCCAGGACGGGGACGAGACGGCCGTGCCGCCAGGGCTGTGCGCATCCTGGGCACGCGCACCGCGTGGTCGCCCATCGGCGACGGCGAGTTCTTCTGCCCCGGATGCGGGGGCGACCGCAACTACCAGCGGCTGAGCGGGCACCGCCGCTTCACCCTCCTCGGCGTGCCCCTCCTGCCGCGCGGCGAGACCGCCCCGGTGGTGGAGTGCGCGGCCTGCCGGCGTCACTTCGGCACCGATGTCCTCGACCATCCGACGACCACCCGGTTCTCCGCGATGCTCCGCGACGCCGTCCACACGGTCGCGCTCGCGGTGCTCGCCGCGGGCGGGACCTGTGCCCGGCCGTCCCTGGAGTCCGCGGCGGCCACCGTGCGGGCCGCCGGCTTCGAGGACTGCACGGAGGACCAGCTCAACGCCCTGGTCGAGGCCCTGGCCGCGGACACCGGGCGGGTCTTCTCCGAGCCCTGCGGGGCCGGGCTGGCCATAGAGCTCCATGAGGCCCTAGACCCGCTCGCCCCCCACCTCGCACCGGCCGGCCGGGAGTCCATCCTGCTCCAGGGCGCCCGGATCGCCCTGGCCGACGGCCCGTACACACCCGCCGAGCGGGATGTGCTGGCGACGGTCGGCGCCGCGCTCACCATCGCGACCGAGGACGTGACCCGGCTGCTGGCCGCCGCCGCCCGGACGCCGTCGTAGCGGCGTCAGGAAATTCAGCCCCTCCGGCGTCCGAGGAGCGGGGTCTGGGGCGGAGCCCCAGAAGGATGGGACGGGTAGGGGTGGCGCGAACGAAGAAACCGGCAGGAACCGGCCTACAGCAACCCCGCCTCCGCCAGAAACTTCCCCACGCGCTCCACCTCCCGCGGCGACAGCGGCACCTGGGGCTCCGCCGTGGCCGCGCAGTCGATGACGCCCCTCAGCCGCAGCGCCGCCTTGAACGCGCCCAGGGCCGACGAACTCCCGCCCATCCGGCCTGGGTCGCCGACCCTCACCATGCCGAACAGGGCGCACAGGCGTTCCTGTTCGGCACGGGCGGCGGCACGGTCGCCGGCGCGGTGCAGGCGGTCGAGGCGGACGTAGCCGTGCGGATCGACGTTGGCCAGACCCGGCACCGCCCCGTCCGCCCCGATCTCGAGGGCGGCGTCGACGAAGAGCTCCGAGCCGGTCAGCACGCTGAAGCCGTGGACGTCGGGACGGGTGCGGGCGCCGACCACGACCTCGCGGAAGCCCGCCAGGTCGCCGCTGGAGTCCTTCAGGCCCGCCAGCGCGCCCTCGGCGGCGAGGTCCAGGACCACGTCGGCCGGCAGCTTGCTGTGCACGGCGGCCGGGATGTCGTAGGCGATGACCGGGACCGGGGAGGCCGCCGCGATCAGTCGGTAGTGGCGGGCGATCTCGGCGGGGTGGGTCCGGGCGTAGAAGGGCGCCGTCGCCACCACCGCGTCCGCGCCCGCCGCCGTGACCTCCCGCACCCGGTCCAGGACCCTGGGCGTCGTCATGTCGATCACGCCCGCGAGGACGGGGAGCCGCCCGCCCACGTGCCCCGCCACCGCCTCCACCACCACCCGGCGCTGCCGGTCCGTCAGAAAGGCCGCCTCCGACGTCGAGCCCAGCACGAACAGACCGTGCACCCCGCCGTCCACCAGATGGTCGACCAGCCTGAGCAGTGCGGGGACGTCCACCTCGCGGTCGGGTGTCAGGGGCGTGCAGACGGGCGGGACGACACCGGTGAGCGGGGCGGGAAACGTCATCAAGGCTCCTTCGACGGCCGGCTGCGGCGTACGAGGTCCCGGGTGGCCTCGTCCTCCCGCACCGGATGGTGACACCTGTAACGATGCCCGGGCTCCGACGCGGCCGAGAAGTCCGGCATCGCCTGCGCGCACACCGCGTCCGCCTTCCAGCAGCGGGTCCGGAAGGGACAGCCGCTGGGCGGCCGGGTCGCCGAGGGGACCGGACCGGTCAGCGGGATCGGGTCGATGGGGTCCAGCAGCCCGGGGGTCGCGGAGAACAGGGCGCGGGTGTACGGGTGCCGGGAGCCGTCGCTGACGCCGCCGGCCGGGGCCTCCTCGACGATCCGGCCCAGGTACATCGTGATCACACGGTCGCTCATCCGGCGCACCGTCTGGATGTCGTGCGAGACGAAGACCAGGGCGAGGCCCAGCCGCTCCTTCAGATCGAGGAGGAGGTTCAGGATCTGGGCGCGCACCGACACGTCCAGCGCGCTGGTCGGCTCGTCGGCCACCACCAGGCCGGGGTCGAGGGCCAACGCCCGGGCGATGGCGACGCGTTGGCGCTGGCCACCGGAGAGCCGGCCGGGCAGGGCGTCGGCGAGCGCGCGGGGGAGCCCTACGAGGGACATCAACTCCCGGACCCGGTCCTCGCGTTCACGTCTGGTCCCGCGCTCGTGCACATCCAGCGGGTCCCGCAGGATCTGTCGGACCGTCAGCCGCCGGTTCAGGGCCGTCGACGGATCCTGGAAGATCATCCCGGTACCGGCCCCCACCGCGGTCCTGCGCTCGGCCGGGCTCATGGTCCACAGGTCCCGCCCCCGCAGAGTCACCGTCCCGGACGTCGGCCGCTCGACCCCGACCAGCACCTTCGCCAGCGTCGACTTGCCGCACCCGGACTCACCGACCACGCCCACCGTCTCGCCGGGAGCGATGACGAGATCGGCGCCGGTCAGGGCGTACACCCTGTCCCGGGTGAACAGCCCACCGCTGCGCGCCTTGTGCACGACGTGCGCGTCCGAGACCTCCACCAGCGCGTTCACTGCACGACCCCGCTCTCGGAAGGGTCCGTCTGCGCCGGCGCGATCGCCGGGTGATGGCAGGCCGCCGCATGAGCCGGTGTTCCCACCAGGTCGGGCGGTGTCGTCCGGCACACCTCGCTCGCCAGCGGGCAGCGGTCCGCGAAACGGCAGCCCGCCGGGAAGTCCGCGGGGGACGGGACCACGCCCTTGATCTGCGTCATCCGCTCCTGCGCCGACTCCAGCGACAGCACACTGCCCAGCAGGCCGCGCGTGTAGTGATGGGCCGGTGCCTCCACCAGGTCGGCGGTCACGCCGGTCTCCACGATCTGCCCGCCGTACATCACCACCACCCGGTCGGTGACGTCCGCGATCAGCGCGAGGTCGTGCGAGACCAGGATCAGGGCGAAGCCCAGCTCCGCCCGCAGCCTCAGCAGCAACTCCATGATCTGCGCCTGCACGGTGACGTCCAGCGCGGTCGTCGGCTCGTCGGCGACGATCAGTTTGGGGTCCCGGGACAGGGCCATGGCGATCAGCACGCGCTGACGCTGGCCGCCGGAGAGCTCGTGCGGGTAGCTGCGCAGGGTGCGTTCCGGGTCGAGGCCGACCATCGTCAGCAGTTCGTGCGGGGTACGGCGGCCTCCGCGGCGTACGACCTGCCCCAGCTGGGCGCGGATCGTCATCGCCGGGTTCAGGGAGGACAGGGCGTCCTGGTAGATCATCGCCATCTCGTGGCCCAGCAGCTTGCGGCGCACCCGCATCGGCTCGCCCACCAACTGCCGCTGGTTGAACCGGACATGCCCGCGCACCCGGGCGCCCTTCGGCTCCAGGCCCATCACCGCGAGGGCGGTCAGCGACTTCCCGCAGCCCGACTCGCCGACCAGCCCCAGCACCTCACCCGGCTGCACCTCGAAGCTGATGCCGTCGACGATGTCCACGCCGCCGTGCCGACCCTCGAACCCGATCGCCAGATGCTCCACCGCGAGCACCGGCAGCTGCCCCTGGGGCAACGGCCGCGCCCGTGCCCGCAGCCGCGCCGCCGCCTGGGTCAGCCCCGGCAGCCGCAGCACCTCACCGCTGCCCGGCTCCGGCGCCTCCAGGCGGTCGTCGTGGGTGCGTACGTCGACCTCGCGGGCCGAGGGCGCAGCCCACGCGTCCGAGACACCCTCGGAGAGGATGTTCAGGGACAGCACCGTCACCAGCATCAGCAGGCCCGGGAAGACGGTCGCCCACCAGCCGCCGGTCAGCACCATGTTCTTGCCGTCGGCGATGACGCTGCCCCAGGAGGGGTCGGGAGGGCGGACGCCGGCGCCGATGAAGGACAGCGACGCCTCGAAGACGATCGCCTCCGCGACCTGGACCGTGCAGAACACCAGCACCGGGGCGGCGCAGTTGATCGCCACGTGCTTGATGACGATGTGCGGGGTGCGGGCGCCGATGACGCGTTCCGCCGTCACATAGTCCTCGCCGTACTGGTCGAGGACGTTCGCCCGGACCACCCGGGCCACCGGCGGCGTGAACAGGAACGCGATCGCGCAGATCAGGACGGTGATCCCGCCGCCGAAGACCGCGACGAGCACGGCGGCCAGCGCGATGCCCGGGAACGCCATCACCACGTCCAGGCAGCGCATCAGCGTCTCGTCGACCGCCTTGCGGGAGGTCGCCGCGATCGCGCCGATCAGGGCACCCACGACGAGCGCAAGCCCGGTCGCGCCGAGCCCGATCGCGAGGGACCAGCGGGCGCCGTACATCAGCCGGCTGAGGATGTCCCGGCCGAGGCTGTCCTGGCCCATCCAGTGCTCGGTGGACGGATGCCCGGTGCCGTCGACCGGCGGCTGCTGGTCGAGCGGGTCGTGCGGGGCGAGCACCGGGGCGAGCAGCGCCGTCAGGACCACGACCGCCAGGAAGCAGACGGCGACCTTCGACAGCGGCGGCAGCCTGCGCCCGCCGCGCAGCCGGATGCCGGGCCGGGACAGCGCCTCGGCCAGACGCCCCCGGTCGAACGTCATGTCGCCTCCCGCAGGCGGGGGTTGACCAGCAGATACAGGATGTCGATGACGAGGTTGACGACCACGAAACCGGTCGCCGTGGTCAGGACGACGCCCTGGACGACCGCCGGGTCACCGTTCTTCACCGCGTCGATCATCAGCTTCCCCATGCCGGGGAGGGAGAAGATGGTCTCGATGACCACCGCGCCCCCGAGTAGATAGCCGACGCGCAGACCGAGGACGGTCAGCGGGTTGATGAGCGCGTTGCGGAGCACGTTCCGGCCCACGACCACCCGCGGCGGCAGCCCGCTGCCGATCGCCGTGCGGACGTAGTCCTTGTCCAGCTCCTCCACCACCGACGTCCGCACGATCCGCGTCAGCTGCGCCGCCACCGGCAGCGAGAGGGCGAGCGCCGGGAGGGTCATGGTCTCGAGCCAGCCCGTGAAGGAGTCCGCCGGGTTGATGTAGCCGCCGGTCGGGAACCAGCCGAGGTCCACGGCCAGGTACTGGATCATCAGCAGCGCCAGCCAGAAGCCGGGGGCGGCCACACCGGTGAGGGAGACGACCCGGATGATCTGGTCGGGCAGCCGGTCGCGGTAGATGGCGGCCGTCACGCCGCCGACCAGGGACAGGACGACCGCGATGCCGAGGCCGAGGAAGGTGAGCTGGAGGGTCAGCGGCAGCGCGGTCATGACCTGGTCGACGACCGGCGCCCGGGTCAGGGCGCTGATGCCCATGTCGCCGTGGAGCAGGTCGCCGATGAAGGCGACGTAGCGGACGGGGAGGGGGTCCAGCAGGCCGTTCTCCTCGCGGAAGTCGTGCAGCTGCTGGGCGGTGGGGTTCGCGCCCTGGAAGAACGCGGACGCCGGGTCGACGTCCGAGAAGCGCATGACCAGGAACACGAACAGCACGATGCCCAGCATCAGCGGCACGAGCAGCGCGACGCGGCGGGCCAGGATCCTCACGACGGTGATCACTCAAGGGCTCCTAGGCCCACTTGGCCTGGAGGAGGTTGATGCCGGGGTAGGGCTGTGCCCTTATCCCGGTGAGCTGCTCGGCGTTCCAGGCCGTCATCAGCTCGTTGTGCACGACCGGGTAGAGCACGGCCTGCTCGGCGACGACGTCGATGTAGTCCTGGATCATCGTCTTCTTCTTCGCGGGATCCGGCTCCCGGGTGGCCCGGTCCATGTCCCGGAAGAGCGCCTTGGCCACGGAGGCGTCGGCCCATCGCGTGTACTGCATCCACAGGTTCTCGGGGCCGTAGTTGTAGCGCATGATCAGGTCGGCGTCGAGGCCGAACTGGTTGGGGTTGGAGGCGGCGGCGACCACTTGGTAGTCCTGTTTCTGGTCCATCTTGGTGAAGACGGCCGTGGTCTCCTGAGGGGCGAGGGTGGTCTTGACGCCGATCGCGTCCCAGGACGCCTTGACGGTCGGCAGACAGTCGACGATCCAGCTCACGTTGACAGCCAGGATCTCGATCCTCAGTCCGCTGACCCCGGCCTCCTTCAGCAGCGCCTTCGCCTTGTCGGGGTCGTGGTCGTAGACCGTCTTCGCGCGCCGGTGGCTGGGGTTGGCCTCGTTGAGGAACGAGGACGCCGGCTTCCCGTGCCCCTTGAGGGCGACCTCGATCATCTTCCCGGTGTCGATGGCGTAGTGCAGCGCCTGGCGGACGCGTACGTCGTCGAAGGGCTTGCGCTCGGTGTTGAACATCAGGAAGAGGTTGTTCATCCCGGCGCCGCCCGCCACCGTCAGCCCGCCGCTCTCCAACTGCCCGATGTTGGCGTACGGGATGTTGTCGGCGATCTGCGCACCCGCTCCGGCGCCCGAGATCCTGGCCACGCGCGGCGCCGCGTCCACGATGGTCAGCCAGTTCATCTTCTTGAAGGCGGCCTTGCGCGGGCCGTTGTAGTCGGGATACGCCTCGAACGTGGTGTTGGACTTCGGGTGGTGCGCGGTCTGCCGGTACGGGCCCGAGCCGATCGCCTTGCCCTTGATGGCCTCCTCCCACGCGCCCGGCCGGGAGAAGACGTGCTTCGGCATGATCTTGGCCAGGGTGAGCCGGGAAAGCCCGTCCGGAAAGGGGAACTTGAGGACCAGTTCGACGTTCTGCGCGTCGATCTTGCGGACGTCCTTCAGCCAGCTCGCGAAGAAGCCCTTGGCGAGGGTCTGGGTCTTCGGGTCGAGGATCCGGTCGAAGACGAAGACCACGTCGTCGGCCGTGACCGGCTCGCCGTCGTGGAACCTGGCGCCCGCGCGCAGCGTGAACTTCCAGGACGTGGCGTTCGGGTCGGCCGGCACCTGCGTCGCGAGCGCGGCGTACGGCTCCCGGGAGATCGGGTCGGTGTCCAGGAGCCCCTCGTAGATGTGGTTGTTGGCGGCCATGCAGAAGGCGGACGCCGTCTGGGTGGGGTCCCAGCTGCCGTCGTTGCCGTAGCCGATGACCGCCGTCAGCGTGCGGTCGCGGCCGGCGCCCCCGCCGGTCTCGTTCGTGGACTCGGGGCCCGACGAACAGGCCGACAGCGACGCGGAGACGGCGGCGGCCGCGCCCAGCGCGCCGGTGTGCTTCAGGAACGACCGGCGGTGCAGTGCCGGCACGTCGTGGGTCACGTCGCGCACGGTTCCTCCAGCGGATGGGTGGGTGCTCCGGCGATGGATGCGTGCCCCGGGCTCCTGGACATCCGACGTCCTACGTCCTCCCGGTCAGCGCGACCATAGGTGGGACGAAGGGGACGGTCAAGGGATCTCACACGAATGGCGCATCTGCCACAGGTCGGACCAATGGCACAGTGAAATGGCGTGAGTTGACCCCTCGTCAGCCTGGTATGCGGCGGACATGGGATGTGGGACCTCCGGTGGGCGTACGATGCGCCGCATGCCCGGGCAGACCAGGAACAGCCGTACGGCCGAGGAGTCCAGGACCAGCCGGATCCAGCGCCAGGTCATGGAGCTGATCATCGACCGCGGGCTCGGCGCCGGCGCCCTGCTGCCCACCGAGGCCGAGCTCATGGAGGACCTCGGCGTCAGCCGCAACAGCGTCCGCGAGGCGCTCAAGGCGCTCCAGGCCCTGGACATCGTGGAGATCCGGCACGGCTACGGCACCTACGTCGGCCAGGCGTCCCTCACCCCGCTCGTCGCCGGGCTGACCTTCCGCACCCTCGCCCGGCCCGACCACGACGACTGCGGTGCCCTCGCCGAGATCCTCCAGGTGCGGGAGGTGCTGGAGGAGGGGCTGATCCGGCGGGTGGCGGCGACGGTCACGGAGGCGGAGCTGGACCGGCTGGAGGGGGTGGTGGTGGGGATGGAGGCGGCGGGCCGGGCCGGGCGGGCGTTCGCCGAACTGGACCGCGAGTTCCACGAACTCCTCTATGTGTCCCTCGGCAACGACCTCGTTCCGCAGCTGCTCGCCGCCTTCTGGACGGTGTTCCACCGGGTCTCCGGCGCCCGCGGCCGGCCGGACGACCCGTCGCCCGGCCTCACGGCCCGATGGCACCGTGACATCCTCACCGCTCTGCGGGCCCGCGACGCCGAGGGCGCGCAGCGGGCGATGGCCGTGCATTTCCGGGGGATCGAGGAGCGGGCGGGGCGGGCCGCGCAGGGGGTCGGCTGACCCGATCAGGAATCGAGAAGCGCCGCCCTCCGCCCGCCGCTAGCGTGACGGGCATGGACATCTCGATTCACGCCAGTTTCCTTCCGCACGACGACCCGGACGCCTCCCTGGCCTTCTACCGCGACGCCCTCGGCTTCGAGGTCCGTACCGACGTCGGGCAGGGCAAGATGCGCTGGATCACGGTCGGCCCGGCCGGGCAGCCCAGCACCTCCATCCTGCTGGCGCCGCCCGCCGCCGACCCCGGGATCACCGACGACGAGCGCCGTACCATCGCCGAGATGATGGCCAAGGGCACCTACGGCTGGATCCTGCTGGCCACCCCGGACGTCGACGACACCTTCGAGAAGGTGCAGGCGAGCGGCGCCGAGGTCGTCCAGGAACCTATCGACCAGCCGTACGGCATCCGCGACTGCGCCTTCCGCGACCCCGCCGGCAACCTCATCCGCATCCAGCAGCGGAGCTGAGGCATCGGCCCCGCCCGAGCCACCGCAACTCCAGCAGCCCCCCACGGCAGCCCCCCGCAGACCCACGGCAGCCCCCCCCGCAGACCCACCGCAGTCCCCCCGGAACCGACCCGAACCACCCAGAGCCGCAGAGGGAGAGCACGAGATGAGCAGGGCCACGAGGACGGACACGCAGGCGCCCGCACCGCACGCCGCCGACAGCCATGAGCTGATCCGTGTGCACGGCGCACGCGAGAACAACCTCAAGGACGTCAGCATCGAGATCCCCAAGCGCCGGCTGACCGTGTTCACCGGTGTCTCCGGCTCGGGCAAGAGCTCCCTGGTGTTCGACACCATCGCCGCCGAGTCGCAGCGGCTGATCAACGAGACCTACAGCGCCTTCCTGCAAGGGTTCATGCCCAACCTCGCCCGGCCCGAGGTCGACGTACTCGACGGCCTGACCACCGCGATCACCGTCGACCAGCAGCGCATGGGCGGCGACCCCCGCTCCACGGTCGGCACCGCCACCGACGCCAACGCGATGCTGCGCATCCTCTTCAGCAGACTCGGCGAGCCGCACATCGGCCCGCCCAGCGCGTACTCCTTCAACACCGCGTCGGTGAAGGCGAGCGGCGCGATCACCGTGCAGCGCGGCGACAAGACCAAGGCGCAGAAGGCGACGTTCGAGCGCACCGGCGGCATGTGCACCCGCTGCGAGGGCCGCGGCAAGGTCTCCGACATCGACCTGACCCAGCTCTACGACGACTCCAAGTCGATCGCCGAGGGCGCGTTCACCATCCCCGGCTGGAAGTCGGACAACGTCTGGACGGTCGGGCTCTACGCCGAGTCCGGCTTCCTCGACCCGAACAAGCCGATCCGCCGGTTCACCAAGAAGGAGATGCACGACTTCCTCTACCGGGAGCCGACCAAGGTCAAGGTCAACGGCGTCAACCTCACCTACGAGGGCCTGATCCCCAAGATCCAGAAGTCGTTCCTGTCCAAGGACAAGGAAGCGATGCAGCCCCACATCCGGGCCTTCGTGGAGCGGGCGGTCACCTTCACCACCTGCCCCGAGTGCGACGGCACCCGGCTCAGCGAGGGCGCCCGGGCCTCGAAGATCGGCAAGATCTCCATCGCCGACGCCTGTGCCATGGAGATCCGCGACCTCGCCGAATGGGTCCGCGGGCTCGACGAGCCCTCCGTCGCGCCGCTGCTCACCGCGCTCCAGCACACCCTCGACTCGTTCACCGAGATCGGCCTCGGCTATCTCTCGCTCGACCGGTCCGCGGGCACCCTGTCCGGCGGCGAGGCGCAGCGCGTCAAGATGATCCGCCACCTCGGCTCCTCCCTCACCGACGTCACCTACGTCTTCGACGAGCCCACCATCGGACTGCACCCGCACGACATCCAGCGCATGAACGACCTGCTGCTGCGGCTGCGGGACAAGGGCAACACCGTGCTCGTGGTGGAGCACAAGCCGGAGACCATCGCGGTCGCCGACCATGTCGTGGACCTCGGCCCCGGCGCCGGCACCGCCGGCGGCACCGTCTGCTTCGAGGGCACCGTCGAGGGGCTGCGGGCGAGCGACACCGTCACCGGCCGCCACCTCGACGACCGCGCCAAGCTCCGGGAGACGGTCCGCGAGCCCACCGGAGCGCTGGAGATCCGCGGCGCGACGGCCAACAACCTCCAGGGCGTCGACGTCGACATCCCGCTCGGCGTGCTCTGCGTCGTCACCGGCGTCGCCGGCTCCGGCAAGAGCTCGCTGATCCACGGCTCGATCCCGGCGCCGGAAGGGGTGATCTCGGTCGACCAGACGCCGATCCGCGGCTCGCGCCGCAGCAACCCGGCGACGTACACCGGGCTGGCCGACCCGATCCGCAAGGCGTTCGCCAAGGCCAACGGGGTCAAGCCGGCCCTGTTCAGCGCCAACTCCGAGGGCGCCTGCCCCACCTGCAACGGAGCCGGTGTCATCTATGTCGACCTCGGCATGATGGCCGGGATCGACACCCCCTGCGAGGACTGCGAGGGCAAGCGGTTCCAGCCCTCCGTGCTGGAGTACCACCTCGGCGGCCGGGACATCAGCGAGGTCCTCGCGATGTCGGTGACCGAGGCCGAGGAGTTCTTCCGCGAGGGCGAGGCACGCATCCCGGCCGCGCACAAGATCGTCGAGCGGATGGCCGACGTCGGACTCGGCTACCTCACCCTCGGCCAGCCGCTCACCACGCTCTCCGGCGGCGAGCGGCAGCGGCTGAAACTGGCCACGCACATGGGGGACAAGGGCGGTGTCTACGTCCTCGACGAGCCCACCACCGGCCTGCACCTCGCCGACGTCGAGCAGCTGCTCGGTCTGCTGGACCGGCTCGTGGACTCCGGCAAGTCGGTCATCGTGATCGAGCACCACCAGGCGGTCATGGCGCACGCCGACTGGATCATCGACCTCGGCCCCGGCGCCGGCCACGACGGCGGCCGGATCGTCTTCGAGGGCACCCCGGCCGACCTGGTCGCCCAGCGCTCGACCCTCACCGGCGAGCACCTCGCGGCCTACGTCGGCGGCTGACCCCGATGTGCTTCACCTCCTCACCGGTGAGGTCCTTCCTCTCGTCCCGCTCCCGAGCCACCCGGGAGTGGACGAGGGGGGAGGCCGCCCGGGAAGATGCGAGGGTGAGTTCCAGCCGTTCGACGCCCGAGGAGCAGCGCCTGCGGACCCTGGCCGCGCTGCGCCGCGTCCGTGACCGGATGGACCGGGAGTACGCGCAGCCGCTGGATGTCGAGGCGCTCGCCCGTGGCGTGCACATGTCGGCCGGGCACCTCAGCCGCGAGTTCCGGGCCGCCTACGGCGAGTCGCCGTACGGCTATCTCATGACGCGGCGCATCGAGCGCGCGATGGCACTGCTGCGCCGGGGCGATCTCGGCGTGACCGAGGTGTGCTTCGAGGTCGGGTGTTCGTCGCTGGGCACCTTCAGCACCCGCTTCACCGAGCTTGTCGGCATGTCGCCGAGCGCCTACCGGCGTCAGGCGCGGGAGCTGGACGGCACCGGCGGTATCCCGTCCTGCCTGGAGAAGCAGGTCACCCGGCCGCTCCGCAACCGGCCGGACGCAGCACAGCGGTCGTGACGGGCCGGGGCGCCTCCCCTGTGCGGCGCCCCCGGCCCGGCACCGTGGCCCTGACCAACTCCTGCAACCGGGCCACGTGTTCGGCCTGGATCGACCTCCCCCGCCCCACGGGCCACGGATGTAACGGATTCGGTTGCCCGCGGGGGCCGCCTCCGTTCGAATGGGACCCGTGGAGAGCGAGAAGCAGCAGTGGAACGAGAGCGACCCCGGGGTGCTCAGGCTGCCGTCCGGCCGCCTGGTGCGTGGCCGGGGCCTGCGCCACCCTCTGGACCCGGCGGCCCCGGCCCCCACCTACGCCCTCTACCTCCTGGGCAAACAGCCGCCCGAGACGCCCTGGGAGTCCCGCTGGCTGCGCTGGCCCGACTTCCGTCTCCCGGCCGACCCCGCCACCGCCCGCGCCGCCTTCGCCGAAGCATGGGAGCGGGCCGCGGACGAGCGCGTCGAGCTCGCCTGCGGCGGGGGCAAGGGCCGTACGGGTACGGCCCTCGCGTGTCTGGCCGTGCTGGACGGCGTACCGGCCGATCAGGCCGTGGCCTTCGTACGGCGCGGCTACGACCGGCACGCCGTGGAGACGCCGTGGCAGCGCAGGTACGTGCGGCGCTTCAGATGAGCGTCCGCGCCAGCAACTCGGCTGCCTCGACGATCAGTTCGTGGTCCCAGGCCGCGTCCTGCTCGGGCCGCGTCGTCTGGACCGCCAGGACCAGCGGGGTGCCGTCCTCGGTCCAGGCGATCCCCACATTGTTGTTGGCGCCGTAGGAACCACCACCGGTCTTGTCGGCGATCGTCCATGTCTGGGGCAGCCCGGCGCGCAGGCGGTTGAAGCTGGTGGTGTTGTTCAGCAGCCAATGGGTGAGCAGTTCGCGGTCGGGGAGGTTCAGGGCGTCGCCGAGGACCAGCCGGGCGTATGTCCGGCCGATCGCGCGCGGGCTCGTGGTGTCCGTGACGCGCCACGGCTCCGCCGAGTTCAGGTCCGTCTCCCAGCGGTCCAGGCGGGTCACCGGATCGCCCAGCGAGCGGGCGAAACGGGTGACGGCGGTGGGTCCGCCGAGCTCGCGCAGCAGCAGGTTGCCGGCCGTGTTGTCGCTGAACCGGACGGCCACGTCGGCGAGTTCGGCGACGGTCATGCCGGTCGCCAGGTGCTTCCTGGTCTGGTCGGAGCCGTCCACCAGGTCGGCACGCGTGTAGTGGATCCGCTTGCCGAGCACCTCGCCGTCCCGGTCCAGGTCGCGCAGTACGGCCGCGGCGGCCAGGGTCTTGAACAGGGAGCAGACCGGGAACCGTTCGTCGGCGCGATGGCCGACCGTGCGTTTCGTGGCGAGGTTGTGCGCGAAGACACCCAGGCGGGCGCCGTGCCGTCGCTCCAGCGCGCGCAGGCGGGCGGTGACGTCACCGCCGGGACGGGCGTGGGCCGGGGTGCCGGACAGCAGGGTGGCCGCGGTGCCGGCGGTGCCGGCCGTGAGCAGGGTGCGTCGGGCGATCGGGGGACGGGCGGGAACCAAGATCTCGCTCTCCTTCGCTCGTGGGGTCGTCGACGATCTCTGCATTGACCGACGTCAGGTGTCATTCCATGGTTGCGACGCCGTAGACCATCGGCCGACGGTGCTCCGGGCGCCCGCTCGGCACAGTGGCCGTATGGACAAGACCAAGGGGATCAGCAGGGCACAGTTCCTGGCCGGATCGGCGGCCGTCGGACTGGCGGGGGCGATGCTGCCCGCGGGGCAGGCCTCGGCGACCGGAGGAGAGCGGGGGCGCGGCGGGCTCCAGCACCGGGGCGTCGTCTACACCGTCGGGGCGGGTGAGACGCCGGGGACCGCCTGGAGTGCCGCCCGGATGCGCGAGGACGTCCGGGTCATCCGCGACGAACTGCACGCCGACACCCTCGACGTCACCGGCGACGGCGTCGACCGCCTCACCGCCACCGCCGCCGAGGCCGCCGAGCGCGGGCTGCACGTCTGGCTCCAGCCGACCCTCGGGGACGTGCCCGAGCGGGAGATCCTGGACAGCATCGCCGAGTGCGGGCGGTTCGCCGAGCGGCTGCGCCGGCAGGGCGCGAGCGTCGACTTCAGTGTGGGCTGCGAGTTCTGGCTGTTCGTGCCGGGGATCGTGCCCGGAGCGACGGTCTTGGAGCGCGTCGGCAACCTCCAGAAGGGCAATGTCGACATGGCGCAGATGCAGCGCCGCCTGGCCCGCTTCACCAGGAAGGCCGCCGCCGTGGGGCGCTCCGTCTTCCACGGCCGCCTCAGCTACGCCGCAGCCCAGGACGAGGAGTTCGAACCGGTCGACTGGAACCTCTTCGACGTGGTGGGGATCGACTACTACTCGTACTTCCGTCAACCGGCCGACTATGTAAGAGAGTTGCGCCGCTACCTGCGTTGGGGCAAGCCACTGGCGATCACCGAGTTCGGCACGTGCACGTACCTCGGCGCCCCGGAGTCGGGCGGCATGGGCTGGAACATCGTGGACCACGACAAGGAACCGGAAGAGATCAAGGGCGACCCGGTGCGCAGCGAGCGCACTCAGGCCGCCTACCTGGTCGATCTGCTGGAGGTCTTCGAGTCGATGGACCTGTACGCGGCGATGGCCTTCGAGTTCGTCACCGCCGACGCCCCTCATCGCCCCGACAGTCCCCGCCACGACCTCGACCTGGCGAGTTACAGCATCACCAAGGCGATCAAGGACCACCCCGACGACCCGGCCTCCGACTGGCACTGGGAGCCGAAGGAAGCCTTCCACGCGGTGGCCCGCCAGTACGGCCGACGGGCACGGCCCGCCCCGCGGGGGGACCATGGCTGAGGAGCGCTGAGGAGGTGCGTGTATGGATTGGACCCTGGAGGTGATCGTCGTACCGGTCACCGACCTGGACCGGGCCAAGGCCTTCTACGAGGACCAGTGCGGTTTCCGCGCCGAGATCGACGCGTCGTTCTTCGAGGGCGTCGGCCGCTTCGTCCAGCTCACCCCGCCCGGCTCCCGCTGTTCCGTCGTGCTGGAGTCGGGCATGCCCGAGTCGCCGGGCCAGTCCCGGATGGCCCCCGGTTCGCTGCAGGGCCTCCAGCTCTGTGTCACGGACATCGAGGCGGCCAGGGCGGAGCTGGTGGGACGGGGGGTCGAGGTGACCCCGGTGCTGCATGTGGGGGCGGCCGGCTGGGAGGAGGGCCGGGGCGAGGACGACTGGAACTCTTTCCTCTTCTTCAACGACCCCGACGGCAACGGCTGGGTCGTCCAGGAGGCCCCGGCGCCCCTGACCGAACGCTGACCTACTCGCAGTACGTGTCCCGGGCTGGGCGCTCGCCCGTCGCCAGGAACCGGGAGACGGTCGCGTCGCCGCAGGCGTTGCCGTTGTCCAGGTAGGCGCCGTGGCCGGTGGAGTTCACGGTGACCATGACGGCCCGCCGGCCGAGAGCCTCGCGCATCTTCCGGGCGCCGCTCAGCGGTGTGGCCACGTCCCGCTCGTTCTGGACCAGCAGGACGTTGGACGGCCCGCGGTCGGTCACCCGCGGCGGCGCCTCCTTCGGCAGCCACGACCACGCGGCGCAGACCATCGCGTTCCTCGGCATACCGGCGGTGAGCGGATACTTCGCGCGGCTCTCGGCGACACCCTTCTCGTACACCGCGGCCGACCGCGGCCAGGCGGCGTCGTTGCAGATGGTCGCGGCGCCGACGGCGGTGTAGTTCTGCAGCAGCGCCTGAGGCGGGTTCGGTGGCGCGGGCGGCAGCGTGCCCTTCCCGGCGGCCCGCATCAGCTTCGCGAGCACCGGGTAGTCGTCCGGGTCGTACAGGCTGTCCAGCATCGTCTGGCGCAGGCCGTTGCCGTCCAGCTCGGCCGGGTTTGCGCCGGGCCAGGGGAGGGGCTCGCGGTCCAGGCGGGCGGCGAGGGCGAGGAAGCGCGAGCGCACCTCGGCCGGTGTGCGGGCGACGCGGTCGGGGTTGCCCGGCCGGGACGCCCACTTGGCGAACACGGGGAAGTTGTCCTCGACGCCCGCCTCGAACGCCTCGAGAAAGGCGCGCTCCGCCCGCACGGGGTCGGGGTTGTCGTTGCTGTCCAGCACGATGCGGTCGGTGCGGTGCGGGAACAGCGTGGCGAAGGTGGCGCCGATGTAGGTGCCGTACGAGTCGCCCCAGGCGGACAGCTTGCGTTCGCCGAACGCGGCTCGGATGCTGTCGACGTCGCGGGCGTTGTTCTTGGTGCTGATGTGCCTCATCAGCTCGCCGCCGTTGCGGGCGCAGGCGTCCGAGATGCGCCGTGCGGTGGCCATGTTCTCGGTGACGGACCCGTCCGGGGCCGGCCAGGGGCGCAGCGCCGTGCGCGCGAGGTCACGATGCTCGACCTCGCAGCTCACCGGCGTCGAGGGGGCGTTGCCGCGCGGGGCGAACCCGATCAGGTCGTAGGTGTCGCGCACCTTCTGCGGCAGCCGCTGCCCCTTGTCCGAGGGGTCGCCCAGGCTGTCTCCGCCCGGCCCGCCGGGGATCATCAGCAGCGCGCCCCGACGGGCGGACGGCTTCTCGCTGGGGATCCGGGAGACGGCGATGTCGATCTTCCGGCCGCCGGGGTCGGCGTAGTCCATCGGGACGGCGAGGGTCGCGCATTGCTGGCGCGGATCGAGCCCCTCGCCCTCGCACTCGGTCCACTTCAGCGGCGACTGCGTGGCGGCGGCAGAGGAGGAGCTGGCGGAGGAGGAGGTGTCAGAGGAGGAGGTGGCGGACGCGGTCAGCGGGGTGACGACCCCGAAGACGACTCCGCAGGCGGCGGCGATCAGGGTGGCGTTCTTCGTGATCTGCTTCATGCACAGCAGCCTGACGGACCATGACGGGGCGTCATATCCGGGCAACTCCCGGATGTGCGTTGGGGATTACCCCCACACGAACCATTAGGTCAGCCCCAGCACCATGATGAGCCGGTCCTCCCCGGGCCCCAGATAGTCCCGGCGCACCCCGCCCTCCGCCGCGAACCCCAGGGACCGGTACAGCATGATCGCCGCCGCGTTGGTGGGCTCCACGGTCAGCCGCACCTCATGGACCCGCTCGCGGCGCAACTGGCGCAGCACCTCCAGCATCAGCCGCCTGCCGAGCCCGCGGCCCCGCTGGTCGGCGCTCACCGCCAGGCTGAGGACCCAGCACACATAGCCGTCCGAGGTGGTCACGAAGAGGACGTAGCCGTGCAGGCACTCCCCGTCGTCGAGGACGAGGATGCGGTCGCCGTGCGCATCGAGGTGCTGGCGCAGGACGAAGTAGGGGTAGGGGTCGTCGGGGAACACCTCCCGGTCCACCCGCAGCAGTTCGTTCAGGTCGGTCTCGGTGACTCCTCGCATGGTCAGCGGCCGGTCGGCGCGGTCCGCGAACAGCGCCTGGTCGGTGTGGTGACCCGGGAAAGGGAAACGTTCCTCCGGTAGCGCCATCAGCCGCCCCCTGTGTGATGGAATGGAGTCACTCGTGCGGGTGAGCACCCATTGCCCGCCGTTTCAGGTGCTCAAGTGAGGTCCGCCCATCTTGAGCAGCGGGGTTCCGGCTGTTCAAGCCCGCCTCCTGCCTATGCCCCAACGCGCTCCCGATGCGCCTCCTTTTGGTACCGTTGGTGGAATGACCCAGAGATCGTCGGGGGGCGTCCAGGTGAGGAATGCCGATGTGCCATGGGACGCGGCATTCGACTCGATCGCCTACCTTGATCACAACTACCGCGACTTACAGGCGGAGGACGCGGAGATCCTGCACATCATCCGGGATCATTTCGGTGACCATTTCCGGAAGCAGGGCGTCGGACCGGTTTCC
The DNA here is from genome assembly GCF_043673425.1 of Streptomyces sp. M41. Taxonomy (NCBI): domain Bacteria; kingdom Bacillati; phylum Actinomycetota; class Actinomycetes; order Kitasatosporales; family Streptomycetaceae; genus Streptomyces; species Streptomyces sp. M41. The sequence goes on from NZ_JBIMKE010000008.1 coordinate 220,538, forward strand.
GGGATCGATGTGGGCGCGGGTGTGAACCTGTATCCCGCACTGGCCATGCTGCCGTGGTGCGACGAGATCACCCTCTTCGAGCGTTCGTCGTCGAACGTGGAGTACCTGGCGAGCCAGGTCGACTCCTACGAGGAGAACTGGGACAAGTTCTGGGCGGCCCTGTGCCGCAAGAGGGCCTACGGCTCCCTCGACATGGACCCGCGTGAGCGCTTCCGCAAGGTCGTCCGGGTCGAGCAGGGCGACATCTTCGACCTCCGCAGGCACGAGGGCCGGTGGTCGGTGGGGACGATGTTCTTCGTCGCCGAATCGATGACCACCTCCCGCAGCGAGTTCGCCCTCGGTGTCGAGCGCTTCATGCGCGCGCTCGCCCCCGGTGCCCCGTTCGCCGCCGCCTTCATGGAACATTCGACGGGATATCACGCGGGCGAGCATTTCTTCCCGGCATGTGACGTGGGAGAATCCGAGGTGCGTGCGAGCCTCGATGCATTCGCCATGGACTTCAAGGTCCAGCGTCTCGCGGCCAAGGCCGAGGTGCGCGACGGATATTCGGGAATGATCGTCGCCCACGGCTGGCGAAGGAATTCGGACGAGGTCATTCCGCTCAACTGAACGGCTGGCCGGTGAATCTTCACAACAGAAGACAGCTTTTCCTCAATTGATGGCAGTGCGGCCTGTGTGAGGGGCATGGGATGCAGATCAAGCCACGCCAGCATCTGCTGGACATCTGGCAGGCGGTCGCCCGCCACTCATTCGACGGGGGACAGTGGGAGTGGGGCGAATGGGGCAAGGAGAGCAGCGTCGCGGACGCCGAGCGGCTGCTCTGTCTGCTCTACCCCGCCACCGAGATCCCCGCGTTCCGGCTGGACGACCCGGACACCACACAGGACGACGTCCAGCAGGTCCTGAAGAAGGCCGGCGGGCGGCTGGAGATCCCGGCCAACCTCGTCACGGCCGCGGCCGAGTTCATGCGGACGCACACCGAGGACAAGAGGCCCACGTTCGCCGGGGGTTACTACTTCGGGGCCGCGGACAAGAGCAAGGAACTCACCGAGGAACAGCGCCGGACCGGCGTGGTCGACTCCTTCTCCATGTCGATCACCCTGTGCCTGGCCACGCTCGGCTTCCTCAAGGTCTACGAGACCAGAACCCGGCGCGGTGACATCCGGGACACCATCGCCGAGCTGCGCCAGGCCACCAGCAACCGGCTCACCGCGGCCATGGTCAGCCTGCTGCGCTCCTTCACCGTCAACGTCTTCGACACCGACGCCTCCCAGGGCCGTACCCTGTGTGAACTCCTGGGCCAGGGACGGCTGTCGCAGCGGCAGGTCCTGAACAAGTTCCAGAACCGTTTCCGCCCCCTGCGCGCGGCGATCGTCGAGAGCGTGTCCCTCGGTATCGACGTCGAGGAGGGCCTCAAGGACGAGAACCAGCTGTTCGAATGCGGCTGGGCCTGGACCATGGTGCAGGACGCCCCCGAGATCGAGACCAGCGAACCCATCGGGCCGCAGCCCAAGGGCGTCGCCAACGCGGTGCCGTACCTGTACTTCACCGTGGTCGCCCTCGACGGTATCCAGGACCTGTTCTCCGACCGCACCCTCACCCTCGGCCTGCTCAACGCCGAGCAGCAGAAGCTCGCCGAGGCGCTCCGGCTGCGCTGGGAGCTGACCCAGCAGTACTGGTCGCGCATCGCCCGCTTCGACGACGACCGCTGGCCCCTGGAGGACATCCCCTGGCGTACGACGGGACAGAAGCTGGAGTCCGAGTACTTCTCCCTCTCCGTCGCCGCCATCCTCGTGCACGACCTGATGCGCCGCCGGGCCACGGACGACGACCTGACCCGCACCGTCGGCGTCATGGAGCGGCTCGCCGAGCGCGGTCGCATCACCAGCCGCATGACCCGCGACGACCCCATGGTGCAGGCGCTGCACAACATCGGTGTCGCCCTGCCGCTCCAGGGCAGTGAGCGCATCGGACCGCCCATGACCTGGGCCATGACCGACTTCTCGGCACAGCTGCTGAAGCGGACCGTCCAGCTGTGCACCCTCTCGCGCAGCCTCGCCTCGCACGACCGGCTGCTCAGACTGGCCGAGGACATCTTCGACCACATGTGGCAGCGCCGCATCCGCGACGGCGAGGGCGTGGGCCTGTGGGACAACGTCCACGCGGCCTACCCCGAGGCCGAGATCCGCAAGCGGCGCGTGCCGGTGTCGTGGTCCATCACCGAGCGGGTCACCGAGGTCATGGTGCAGGCCCACGACATGTACCGGCAGCCCCCGATCCGCAGCCTCGAACTCACCGAGCTGGCCCGGGCGTTGCTCAGCGAGTCCGCCCACCTCCTGGGCAACGAACAGATGGAACCCGCGCCCAAGGACGACGGCCGGCACGGCATGCAACTGCGCAACATCGAGGTCAAGTTGCGCCGCGCCCGCAGCCTCGTGGACGAACAGCCGGGCACGGCCTACGCGTTGACGCTGGACGTGCTGGGACAGCTCGACTCGCTCGCCCGGGCCCGCGAAGCCGCGGACCGGGGAGTGTGAACCGTGCTGATCTTCGCCGCCTCCGACAAAGGAGGCACGGGCCGCTCCGTCACCAGCGCCAACCTCGCCTACCACCGTGCGATGGCCGGGGACGACGTCTGCTACCTGGACTTCGACTTCGGCTCGCCCACCGCGGCGGCCGTCTTCGACGTGGGCGACGCCCGCCAGGCCACCGAGGACCGCGGACTGCACGCCTACCTCATAGGGGAGGTCAGCGAACCGGCCCGGATCGACGTGTGGGCCGAGACGGAGCACCAGGTGCTGCGGTTCCCGCCGCCCGGCAGCGGACGGCTGGTGCTGATGCCGGGTGACGTCAGCGGCGGCGAGTTCGCCACCAGCGACGACAACCTGCGCCGCTGCGTCGACCTGCTGATGAACCTCTACTACGAGTTCGACCTGGTCATCGTCGACCTCAGCGCCGGCCGCTCCTACGCCGTCGACATGGTCCTGGAGGCCACCGCACAGGCCGAGATGAGCGAGGTCACCGCCCGCTGGCTGGTCTTCCACCGCTGGACCCGCCAGCACGTGGGGGCCGCCGCGAGCCTGGTCTTCGGCAAGCGCGGCATCGTCGCCGGCGGCGTCGACCGCGGGCACGACGAGGAGACGCTGCGCTCCGCCATCCGCTTCGTCCGGGCCGCCGTACCCGATCCCGAGTCGCCGCTGTGGTCGCAGGTCTCGCCCACCCAGTCGGCGTGGATGCGCAAGACCGACGGCGACCTCAAGCAGCTCGCCTCCACCCATGGCATCGGCTACAGCCAGGTCCTCGGCTCCGTGCCCCTCGAACCGGTCCTGCAGTGGCGTGAGCAGCTCATCACCGACGAGGACGTGCTGGACAGCCAGATCGCCAACCAGGAGACCTGGCAGGCGCTCAGCCGGCTCGCCGCCCGGCTCACCGACGACAAGTACTGGGAGCAGGCGTGAGCGAAGCCGTGTTCCAGGAGACCACCGCCGAGGTGCGCACCCAGTCCCTGCCGCTGTCCCATCTCTCCCTGGAGCTGGGCCACCTCTACATGGAGGACTTCCAGGCGGGACCCAAGCGCCTCGCCGAGCACTTCGCCGAGGTGCGGGTCTGGGTGGACGCCGTGCACGCGTCGCTGGGCCGTCGCAGCAAGCGTCCGCGCATCAGCACCTGCTTCCTCGTCGACGACTACTTCACCCGCTTCTCCACCCCGGCCGAGCTGATCCCGATGGTGCAGAAGGAGGCCGAGAAGGCCGGGCTGGTCATCGACTACCTCGCCCGCGAGTCGGGCTGCGCGGTCGCCGGCCAGATCGACCTCGCGGAATCCGTCATGCAGCGCCTCGTGGAGTCACCGCCGCCCGGCAGCTACGGCTCCCGCCCGCCCGTCAGCCGGACCGGCTGGCTCGCCAACGGCCAGCGCACCCCCTCGACGTCCCGCAGCGCCCTGGGCGCGGTCAAGGGCTGGGAGCCGCCGCAGGAGACCGCCGCCCGCAACCACTCGGTGTTCATGGACGTCGAGCTGTGGTCGGAGAAGGAGGGCAGGCGCCTGTGGTCCTGCCCGTTCCTGGCCGCCGTCTGGCAACTGGCCCGGCTGGGGCTGTTACGGCACCTCGGGGAGCCCGTGCTGGTGCCGCAGCAGTGGGACGGCGAGGACTTCCCGCACGACTGGGACCGGCTGCCCCCGCTGATCCGGCTCACCGACACCAAGGCGCCCTTCAGCGCCTACCGCACCTGCACCCTCATGCCGAACCGCTTCCTCGCCGTCGAGGACGCCGTACGGCTCATCCTCGACCAGACGGACGTCGACGCCGGCGCGCTGAAACAGGTCGACAAGCGCTCCCGCGACGAGGGGATGCCCGTACCGGCGGCCGTAGCGCAGCGCGCCACCTACGTCTTCTACGAGGAGCCCGCCGACTCCTGCGCGACCGAGGGGTCCTGAGATGACGGCGGCCCCGGGACAGCCCGGCGCTTCGGTCCTCGCCTGCGGCGAGGTGCGCACCTGCCTGCTGCCGTCGTCCCAGGCGCTGGACCGCCGGGCCGCCGCCCAGTTGCTCAGGCTGCGCGCCGACGAACCCGTCCGGGTCTCCGAACGGCCCGTCATGTACGCCCTGTCACCCGAGGTGCTGACCGGCGTGGACTGCCGGCTGCCGACCTCCAACGGCAGCAAGGTCCGGGCCGTCGGCACGGTCACCGGCCGCGCCGCGCTGACCGAGGGCCGTCTGTTGCAGTCGACCGCGTACTTCAGCGCCCCCGCGTCCGGCCCCGACACCCGGCGCCCCTGGGGTCAGTATCTGGTACGGCCGGGCCTGGTCGAACCGTTCGGCAAGCTGCCCCAGCAGGCGGCGGCGGAGGGTGTCCTGCGCGGCGCGGACAAGGGCGAGCTCCACCTCGGAATGATCGCCGAGGGCCTGCTGGCCCAACTGCGCCGGCACGCCTTCCTCGATCGCCGGGTGCCCTTCAAGTCCAGCCCCACCCGGCTGCGTTGGGTGGCCCGGCGGGATCCGGCCTCGGCGCGGGCCGCGCTGGTGAACTTCACCGTGGCCGAGGGCGGGCTGCGGACGATGGAGCTACGGCTCCCCATGGACGTTCCGGCTGCGGCGACGGCCGGTCTGTGCGAGGATCTCGCCCTGCACGACTGGCTTTTGACGACTGTTCAGCACATGCTGGACAACAGCCGTCTCGGTGCCACCGACGGGCCCACGGTCGTCGAGGCGCTCCATCCGGTCGTGGTGCACCTGCTGCATCTGTGGATGCCACGCGCGCACGTGGACCCCGCGCTGGGCCACCTGTGGGACGTGCTGGAAGAGAAGCCGGGGTTCTCCCGCCAATGGGCGAACCTGAGCCGGCGCATCAGAGACCGACTGGCCCTCCAGGCCGTGGCGACGCCGCATCAGGCGCTCAGCCCGCGCTGAGGAGAGGCACCGGGACAAGACACCCGACGGGGGATGAGACATGAGCGGAGCGTCATTAGGCAACAACGGGAGGGCGGCCCCGCAGGTTCAGCAACCGCGCAGGTCGAAGGTGTTGCTCAGAGTGCTGGTCGCGGGCGTGGCCGGCGCCGTGACCTTCCTCCTGAGCGGTCTTCTGAACCAGGAGGACGACAACCTGTGGGAGTGGACGATGTCCATCGTCCTCGGGTGCGCGGTGCTGATCGTGCAGTACCTGGTCGACTTCGGGGAGCGGTTCGAGAAGGTCGACCAGGGCTTCGCCGAGATCCTCTCCGCGACGGAGCTCTTCAGCCAGGTCGACGGTTCGGTGCTGCGGTCCGAGGAGGTGACCCGGCTGGTCCTCGGCTACACCAAGGTCCGTGAGCAGGGCGGCGACATCGTGCAGTCCTTCGCGGAGAAGGAGCTCGGCCGCCTCGCCAAGATGATGGAAGGGCTCGGCAGCGGCAGCGCGGACTGCCCCGGCGAGAACCACGAGTGGCTGATCGACATCACCGACTGCGTCAAGATGACCCTCGACGCCACCAGCACCTCGGTGGACCGGGAGTTCTGGACCAGCGGGCCCGCCGACCGGTACCTCGCCGCGCAGGAGAAGGCGATCAAGCGGCGGGGCGTGGAGATCCGGCGCCTGTTCATCGTACGGACCGAGGACGAGGTCACACCGGAGCTCAGGGCGCTGTGCGACGACCATCGCAGGCGGGGTATCGACGCGCGTATCGCGGTGCGGGCGCTGATGGAGTCCAACCCCCGGGTCAGCGACTTCATCGTCTTCGACGGCGAACTCTGCCACGAGACCAAGCCGGACCAGGAGAACAACCCGGACAGCACGCTGCTGAGCACCGATCCGGACCACATCGAGGACCACATCACCCAGTTCACCGAACTGTGGGCAGAGGCGGAACGCCAGACGACTCCGCGGGTCACCTCAGAGACGTGAGGAACCTGTCCCAGGCGGGCGCGGAGACGAGGAGTACGGGGCTGTCCGAGGCGAGCTTGGTGTCTCGGACAGGGACCGCGCCGGGGACTCCGTCGGCCACCTCGACGCAGTTGCCGCCATCGCCGTTGCTGTATGTGCTCTTGCGCCAGCGTGCGTTGCTCACGTCGTACTCGTGCATCGTCTGAAGTCCTCAGCCGCCGACTGGATCAGGGCGAGGGACGCCTCCGGCGACAACGCGGCACCCCTGAGCAGATCGTAGGCTCGGCTCGCTCGCTTCACCACCGCCGGGTCGTCCAGAAGGCTTCCCGAAAACGACGTCTCTGTATAGGCCGCTGGTGGCGCGTCATCGAACTCCATGAGTCGGAGCGAGCCGTTGTTCGCAGGCGCCCCTGCCGAGAACGGCAACACCTGCAACAGCACCTTGCGCTCGCGGGCCATGGTCGCAACGTGCTCCAGCGCCTCGGCCGCCGCCTTCGGCCCGCCGACCGGCACGCGGAGCACCGTCTCATGGACGATCGCCCAATACTCCGGCCTTGTTGCGTCCCTGAGGATCTGGGACCGCTCGGTGCGAGCCGTGACCCGCTCCTGGACCAGCTCGTCAGGAGCGAACGGGTGCGTCGCGACCACGAGCGCCGTTGTGTAGGAGGGCGTTTGGAGAAGCCCTGGGATGACCGAGGGCTCCCAGTCACAGATCTTCGTTGCCAGCCGCTCCAGATCCGCAGCGTGCGCAAAATAGTCGGCGTACCGGCGGTCGTTGATGAGCCGCCTCCACAGGCGCTCGAAAATACCGTCGGTCTGTAGCGCCTCGTCAATCCTCTGGGCGATATCCAGCTGCGGCTTTCGAATTGCCTGCTCGAACTGACCGATATAAGCGCCGGAAACGAAGACCCGCGCCCCCAGTTCCACCTGGCTGATCCCCGCATCCTCCCGGCGCCTCTTCAACTCCGCCCCGAAGAACTCCCACGCCGCCTGACGCGAACCATTGGCCATGGCCAACCCCCTTGTCCTGCCCTGCACTTGTAGCGCCCGTTCGTGGCACAGACTCCTGCCGAGTGTAGGCGTCGCAGGTCAGGATGGAGATGGAATGAGTGAAACCCAAATGGGAGGGGAGTGACGTGTCGGCACGACACTCGGCGCAGTGCGTCGAAGAAGCGGAGGATGCGGTGAAGGAATTGCGGGCGGCGCTCGAGAAGGCAGGAATTACGCTTCCGACACTCCGGATCGACCCGGGGAGTCTTGCGCGTGAAGCCCCGTGCCCGCTCGTCGAATTGGGCCGTTGTTCCGTCGCCACCGCGCAGCGCCTCGCGGCGGTGCTGCGATGAGGCCACCGATCGGGGCCTATGTCGTCGACACTCGTTCGGGTCGGATCGGTGTCGTGATGGGCCACGAGGGACCGTATGTGCAGCTGCGGCCGTACGGGGGCGGCAAGGAGTGGGACGCGGACCCGTCGGCCGTACGCAACGCGACGCCGGCCGAGCGGCTGCGCGCGGCGACGGCCTACGCCAACGCACGTAGCAGGGGTGAGGTTCCTTGACGTAGGGGCGGGCGCATAGGGTGCGGCGGCATGGCTTTGTGGAGATGGAGAAAGCGGGGTGTGAAGGCGGCCCGCCGCTACCCCGTGCCGCTCACCGCGCACCAGCTGTGGATGGTGTCGCTGAGCGCGCCGGTGAACCGGCACAAGGGCGCCTCACGGACCACGCTGTACCCGTATGTCCGGATCGACGACGACGGCGCCCGGCACCGGCTGGCCGACCAGTGGGACATCACCTCCCGCGAGCAGCTGGTCGGCCGCCTGGACGCGCTGGCCGGCAGCGGTTACCGGGCGCGGGCGCATCAGCTCACCGGTGTCGCCCCGCTCGCCTGGGACGCCGCCATGTACGTCGACATAGCCCGGCGCGGCTTCGCCTGCGGGCTGATCGGCGAGTCCGACGCCTGGACCGCCCTGAAGAACATCGTGCCGGCGGTGGCGGGGACGTACGGCTCGTGGCAGGAGTACGCCGATCACTATCTGCTGGGACGGCGGGTGTGGCGGGAGGGGCTGCGGGCACCGGGAGACCCCGAGCTGCCGCCGCAGACGGTCGCCGACGCCCATCTCCAGGCCCTCCTGGACCCGGCGAACCGCGCCAGCCCCTGGAACCGGGCTCCCTGGGACGCCATACGTGACCCCGACCGCCCCCTCCCCGTCTCCGGACGTACGAGAGAATGACCCCATGAGTCTCTTCCGGGACGACGGGATCGTCCTGCGGACGCAGAAGCTCGGCGAGGCCGACCGGATCATCACCCTGCTCACCCGCGGGCACGGGCGGGTGCGGGCCGTGGCTCGCGGGGTGCGGCGGACGAAGTCGAAGTTCGGCGCCCGGCTCGAACCGTTCTCCCACGTCGACGTGCAGTTCTTCGCGCGGGGCAGCGAGCTGATCGGGCGCGGGCTGCCGCTGTGCACCCAGAGCGAGACCATCGCCCCGTACGGCGGCGGCATCGTCAGCGACTACGCCCGCTACACCGCCGGGACGGCCATGCTGGAGACCGCCGAGCGGTTCACCGACCACGAGGGCGAGCCGGCCGTCCAGCAGTACCTGCTCCTCGTCGGCGCCCTGCGCACCCTGGCGCGCGCCGAGCACGCCCCCCATCTGGTGCTCGACGCCTTCCTGCTGCGCTCGCTCGCCGTCAACGGCTACGCCCCGAGCTTCAGCGACTGCGCGAAGTGCGGGATGCCCGGCCCGAACCGCTTCTTCTCGGTCGCCTCGGGCGGCTCGGTATGCGTCGACTGCCGGGTGCCCGGTAGCGTCGTACCGTCGCCGCAGACCTTGGAACTGCTCGCCGCGCTGCTCACGGGAGACTGGCAGACGGCGGACGCCTGCGAGGCGCGGTACGTCCGGGAGGGGAGCGGACTGGTCTCCGCCTACCTGCACTGGCACCTGGAGCGCGGGCTGCGCTCCCTTCGGTATGTCGAGAAGTAGAAGCTAGGGAGACGAGAAGCACATGGTCGTACGCGGGTTCCTGGGGCGCCAGCGCCGTGAGTACAGGACGCCGGAGCCGCATCCGTCGGGCGCCCGCGCGCCGAAGCTCCCCGGCGAGCTGATCCCCAAGCACGTGGCGATCGTCATGGACGGCAACGGCCGCTGGGCGAAGGAGCGCGGGCTGCCGCGCACCGAGGGGCACAAGGTCGGTGCCGAGCGGGTGCTGGACGTCCTCCAGGGCGCGATCGAGATGGGCGTGGGGGCGATCTCCCTGTACGCCTTCTCCACCGAGAACTGGAAGCGGTCACCGGACGAGGTGCGCTTCCTGATGAACTTCAACCGGGACTTCATCCGCAAGACCCGTGACCAGCTCGACGAGCTGGGCGTGCGGGTGCGCTGGGTCGGCCGGATGCCGAAGCTGTGGAAGTCGGTCGCCAAGGAGCTGGAGATCTCCCAGGAGCAGACCAAGGGCAACGACAAGCTGACCCTGTACTTCTGCATGAACTACGGCGGCCGGGCCGAGATCGCGGACGCCGCGCAGGCCCTCGCGGAGGATGTGAAGGCCGGCCGGCTGGACCCGTCGAAGGTGACCGAGAAGACCTTCGCGAAGTACCTGTACTACCCGGACATGCCGGACGTGGACCTCTTCCTGCGCCCGAGCGGCGAGCAGCGCACCTCCAACTACCTGCTCTGGCAGAGCGCCTACGCCGAGATGGTCTTCCAGGACGTCCTGTGGCCGGACTTCGACCGCCGCGACCTGTGGCGGGCGTGCGTGGAGTTCGCCTCCCGCGACCGGCGGTTCGGCGGGGCCATCCCGAACGAGGAGCTGCTCGCCATGGAGGGCCGCCCCGAAGAGGGCTGAGCCACACAGTACGATCCCGCCTCATGGTCATGGACATGAACATGGGGCGGGACGCCGTACAGGACGGCGTGGTCGAGCTCGAGTACGAGCCGACCGTGCAGGACGTGACGCAGGCACTCAGGGCGCGGCTGCGCGCCAGTCGGTCGGGACGGATGCAGCGGTGGCTGCCCGGCGTGCTGGCCGTGCTCGGGGCATTGCAGCTGGCACTCATGATCGCCACCGGCGGCGGGGCGCTCGGGCTCACACTGTGGTCGCTGCTCGCGGCGGCGCTGGTGGCGGCCATACCGTGGCTTCAGGCCCGCCAGGTGCACGGGCTGGCCAAACGGCAGGGCATCTTCCGCGCGAGGGTGTCGGACACCGGGGTGCAGGTGGTCACCGACCATTCCACGATGGCGTTCGACTGGGCCGCCATGCCGCGCTTCGCGGAGACCACGGACGTGTTCGTCCTGCTCAGCGGCGACAACAAGGCCGTCGGCGTGACGGTCCTGCCCAAGCGGGGAGTGCGGGACGAGCAGGACGTGGAGCGCCTGCGGGCCATGCTGCACCGTCACCTCACGCACGTCTGACGCCCGCGCGTGCCGTGCGCGGCGGCGCTGTGGCCGCCGCGCTGCGAACCGCGCCGCCCCGGGTCCGGGGGCGGCGCTCAGTTGGTGGCGGCCGCGCACTCCACGCAGGTGCCGAAGATCTCCACCGTGTGCGCCACGTTCACATAGCCGTGCTCGGCGGCGATGGCGTCCGCCCACTTCTCCACGGCCGGGCCCTCGACCTCCACGGCCTTGCCGCAGACGCGGCAGACGAGGTGGTGGTGGTGCTCGCCGGTCGAGCAGCGGCGGTAGACCGACTCGCCGTCGGAGGTGCGCAGGACGTCGACCTCACCGGCGTCGGCGAGGGACTGCAGGGTGCGGTACACCGTCGTCAGCCCGACCGAGTCGCCCTTGTGCTTGAGCATGTCGTGGAGCTCCTGCGCGCTGCGGAACTCGTCGACCTCGTCGAGAGCCGCCGCCACGGCGGCCCGCTGCCGGGTGGCTCGGCCCTTCACGGGCGGTCCAGCGGTCGTCACCGGTTGCCTCCAAACGTCTGCGCCTTGCCGGGCCATTGTGCCAGCCCGCACTGTCGGCGGTCAGACGCCGACCTTCCCGTCGGTCCCCCGGCCGGCCGGAATCACACACTCCGCCGGATCGCCGGAGGGGTGCGCGGCGGCCAGGGCGCGGGCCCTGCGGCGGGCCAGCGGAACCGCCAGCGCCGTCAGCGCGACGAACGCCCCGATGGTCAGCAGCACGATCGTCGCGCCGGGCGGAACGTCCTGGTAGTACGAGGTCACCGTGCCGCCGAGCGTCACCGTGATCCCGATGGCGACGGCGATCGCGAACGTCGCCGCGAAGCTGCGGGTCAGCTGCTGGGCCGCCGCCACCGGCACCACCATCAGCGCGCTCACCAGCAGCAGCCCGACCACGCGCATCGCGACCGTCACCGTCACCGCTGCGGTGATCGCCGTCAGCAGGTTCAGGGCGCGTACCGGAAGGCCGGTGACCCGGGCGAACTCCTCGTCCTGGCTGACCGCGAACAGCTGGCGGCGCAGTCCCAGTGTGACGAGAACCACGAAGGCGGCGAGCAGGATGATCGCCGTCACGTCCGACTCGCTCACCGTCGACAGCGAGCCGAAGAGGTACGAGGTGAGGTTGGCGTTGGAGCCGTTCGGCGCGAGGTTGATGAACATCACGCCGCCGGCCATGCCGCCGTAGAAGAGCATCGCGAGGGCGATGTCGCCGCGGGTGCGGCCGTACCAGCGGATCAGCTCCATCAGCACGGCGCCCAGCACGGAGACGAGGGTGGCCATCCACACCGGGGACCAGCTGAGCAGGAAGCCGAGGCCGACGCCGGTCATCGCCACGTGGCCGATGCCGTCGCCCATCAGGGCCTGGCGGCGCTGGACGAGGTAGATGCCGACAGCGGGCGCGGTGATGCCGACCAGGACGGCGGCGAGCAGCGCCCGCTGCATGAAGTCGTAGTTCAGGAAGTCCATCAGCTCAGCAGCCCCGTCCGGATCGGTTCGGCGTCGTGGGCCGCGTGCGGGTGTACATGGTCGTGGCCGGGCAGCGCGTGCTGGCCGACGGCCTTCGGGGGCGGGCCGTCGTGCGTCACGCAGCCGTCGCGCAGCACGACCGCCCGGTCGATCAAGGGCTCCAGCGGGCCGAGTTCATGCAGTACGAGAAGGACGGTCGCGCCGGCCGCGACCTGCGCCGTGAGGGTGTGCGCGAGCACCTCCTGGCTGGCCAGGTCCACGCCGGCCATCGGCTCGTCCATGATCAGCAGTTCGGGCTCGGGGGCCAGGGCACGCGCGATGAGCACCCGCTGGTGCTGGCCGCCGGAGAGGGCACTCACCGAGTCCTTGACCCGGTCCGCCATGCCGACCAGGTCCAGGGCCTGGCGTACGGCCTCGTGGTCGGCCTTGCGGAAGACGCCGAAGCGGGTGCGCGAGAGGCGGCCCGAGGAGACGACCTCGCCGACGGTGGCGGGCACCCCGCCCGCGGCCGTGGTGCGCTGCGGGACATAGCCCACGCGCCGCCAGTCGCGGAACCGGCGCCGGTCGGTGCCGAACAGCTCGATCTCGCCGGCGCTGACCGGCACCTGGCCGATGATGCTGCGCACGGCGGTCGACTTGCCCGAGCCGTTGGCGCCGAGCAGCGCGACGACCTCGCCGCGGCGCACGGTCAGGTCGATGCCGCGCAGGACGGGGCGCGAGCCCAGCTCGGCGCGGACCTCGCGCAGCGATATGACGGGCTCGGTCATGCCGTCCTCCACAGGGTTGGTCACTTGGCTCCCAGGGCGGTCTTCAGGGCCGTGAGGTTGGCCTGCATGACCCCGAAGTAGTCGTCGCCCTTGGACTTGTCGGTGATGCCCTCGAGCGGGTCGAGGACATCCGTCTTCAGGCCGGCGTCGTCGGCGAGGGTCCTCGCGGTCTTGTCGGACACCAGTGTCTCGTAGAACACGGTGGTGACCCCGTCGGTCTTCGCCTCGTCACGCAGCTGCTTGATGCGCGCCGGGCTGGGCTCGCTCTGCGGGTCGACGCCGGCGATGGCCTCCTGGGTGAGGCCGTAGCGCTCGGCGAAGTAGCCGAAGGACGCGTGGTTGGTGAAGAAGACCTTGGTCTTGGTGTTCTTGAGCCCGTCGGCGAACTCGCGGTCGAGCCCGTCGAGGTTCTTCACCAGTGCCGCGGTGTTCTTCTTGTAGTCGGCCGCGTGGTCCGGGTCCGCCTTCTCGAAGGCGGCGCCGACGCCCTTGGCGATCTCGGCGTACTTCACCGGGTCGAGCCAGACGTGGGGGTCGAGGGCGTGCCCCTCCTCCTCGGAGTGGGCCTCCCCGCCCTCGTGCTCGTGCTCGACGTCGCCGTGGTCCTCCAGCTCGGTCAGGGTGGCGGCGTCGATCTTCGTCTTCAGGCCCGACTGCTCGACGGCCTCGTCGACGGTGGGCTGGAGTCCCTTGAGGAAGAGGGCCGCGTCCGCGTCCTCCAGCTGGGCCCGCTGCTGGGCGCTGATCTCCAGGTCGTGCGGCTCCTGGCCGGGTTCGGTCAGCGTGCTGACATTGACATGCTCCCCGCCGATCCGCTCGGCGAGGAACTGCATCGGGTAGAAGGACGCGACGACGTCGAACTTGTCCGTGTTGCCCGCGGCCGCGCTGTCCGAGGAGCAGGCGGAGAGGGTGCCGATGCCGAGGGCGGTGACGGCGGCGAGCGCAACCCCGGATATGTGATGTCGTCGTACGTTCATGACAGTCATTTTCAGCAGTAGTGGAAACCATTGTCAACAAGCGTGAGCAGCGGTCCACAGAGCGCTACCGATTTGATTGAGGGGGAGCCCCCGCCGGTACCCTGAAGCATTCGCTGTGAAGCGCCTCGCTTCGTCGCCCGTCGTCGTAATGAAGAGAGCACCGTGGCCGCCGACAAGATCGACACCATCGTCAGCCTGAGCAAGCGCCGTGGCTTCGTATTCCCGTGCAGTGAGATCTACGGCGGCCAGCGCGCCGCCTGGGACTACGGACCGCTGGGTGTCGAGCTCAAGGAGAACCTGAAGCGTCAGTGGTGGCGTTACATGGTGACGTCGCGCGAGGACGTGGTCGGCATCGACTCGTCCGTGATCCTGGCCCCCGAGGTCTGGGTCGCCTCCGGTCACGTCGCCACCTTCACGGACCCGCTGACCGAATGCACCTCCTGCCACAAGCGGTTCCGCGCGGACCACCTGGAGGAGGCGTACGAGGCCAAGAAGGGCCACCTCCCGGAGAACGGCCTGGCCGACGTCAACTGCCCCAACTGCGGCAACAAGGGCCAGTTCACCGAGCCCAAGCAGTTCTCGGGCCTGCTCTCCACGCACCTCGGCCCGACCCAGGACAGCGGCTCCATCGCCTACCTGCGCCCCGAGACCGCGCAGGGCATCTTCACCAACTTCGCCCAGGTGCAGACCACCTCGCGCCGCAAGCCGCCGTTCGGCATCGCGCAGATGGGCAAGTCCTTCCGCAACGAGATCACGCCCGGCAACTTCATCTTCCGCACCCGCGAGTTCGAGCAGATGGAGATGGAGTTCTTCGTCAAGCCGGGCGAGGACGAGAAGTGGCAGGAGTACTGGATGGAGCAGCGCTGGAACTGGTACACCGGCCTGGGCCTGCGCGAGGAGAACATGCGGTGGTACGAGCACCCGAAGGAGAAGCTCTCCCACTACTCCAAGCGCACCGCTGACATCGAGTACCGCTTCCAGTTCGGCGGCAACGAGTGGGGCGAGCTGGAGGGTGTCGCCAACCGCACCGACTACGACCTCGGCGCCCACTCCAAGGCCTCCGGCCAGGACCTCTCCTACTTCGACCAGGAGGCCGGCGAGCGCTGGACGCCGTACGTCATCGAGCCTGCGGCCGGTGTCGGCCGCGCGATGCTCGCCTTCCTCCTCGACGCCTACGTCGAGGACGAGGCGCCCAACGCCAAGGGCAAGATGGAGAAGCGCACCGTGCTGCGCCTGGACCACCGCCTCGCCCCCGTGAAGGTCGCGGTGCTCCCGCTCTCCCGCAACCCGGAGCTCTCCCCGAAGGCCAAGGGCCTCGCCCAGGCGCTCCGCCAGAACTGGAACATCGAGTTCGACGACGCCGGCGCCATCGGCCGCCGCTACCGCCGCCAGGACGAGATCGGCACGCCGTTCTGCGTGACGGTCGACTTCGACACCCTGGACGACAACGCGGTGACGGTGCGCGAGCGCGACTCGATGAAGCAGGAGCGCGTGTCGCTGGACCAGATCGAGGGCTACCTGGCGAGCCGGCTGATCGGCGCGTGATCAGAAACCAGAGCTGAAGCTGACGGGAGACGCCACGTCTCCCGTCAGCTTTTTGCCGTCGGGACGGTAGACGGTGCACATGACGTACCGGAAGCCGCTCTTCCAGTCGGTGTCGTTCGTCCAGCCCTGGAGGTCCGCGCCTTCCGGCATGTTCACCGACTGGTACTTGTTGGCGCACAGCTTGTACGCCTGGTCGTAGCCTTCCTTGTGATCCAGGCCCGCGGGCGCCTGCACGAAGCCGACCACCTGGTCGTCATGCGCGGTGGCGCAGTCGGCGAGATAGAGCCGGACGCCGTCTCCGCTCGGCTTCTTGGTGAAGCAGTCCCCGACCGCGCCATTGGTCAGGAAGAACTCCTCGCCCATGGCGCGGTGATCGCCGACCGGCCCGTACAGGGCCGCGGTCTTGTTGAAGACCAGGCATGCCGTCCTGTGCACGCCCGCTTCCCATCCCTGCTCGCTCGGGACGAGCGCATACGGCTGCGCGTCGGGCATGTTCTTCACGGTCTTGTCCGAGAGGCTCTCGCAGCGGTCGGCGCCGTTCTCCCGCGCGTCGTCGAGCGAGGTGGCCACGTCCGTCCCGATCACCTGGCCGTCCACGGAATCGCGAGCTTCCCGGCAGTCGACGACCCCGACGGAATTCGGCCGGCCCTTCAGCTTCCCCTGGCCCCAGACCGTGGAGACGCAGTCCCCGGACTTCAGTTCCTTGGTCAGCTCGACCTGATCCCCATAGGGCCGCACCGGCGCTGTCGGGCCGGTCGGACTCACCGCGTCCGCGACCGGCTGCTTGTCCGCGCCGCCGACCAGCGACGAGCCCGCCCACACGCCGCCGCCGACGAGGAGCACGACGACGGCCACCAGGGCGATGACGGACTTGCGGGAACGCCGGTACGGCGTACGGCGGGACTCGGGCTCGGGCTCGCGGCTGGGCCCGGGTGCAGGCGTGTCGGGTGGCCGGCGGTCGCCCGGCGATACGACCTCCGTCTCGGTCGGTTGCGGCGCCGGAGCGGGTGTCGGCGTCGGGGCGGGTGTCGGGGACGGCTCCGTCGGCCGAGGCGGCTCCGGGATCCGGGTCGGCCCGGAGGCCATCGCCGCCAACTCCGCGAGCCTGCGGGCGGCCTCCTCCGCGTCCATCCGCTGTTCCGGCTCCTTGGCCAGCAAACCGGTGAGGACGGGGGAGAGTTCCCCCGCACCCTCGGGCGGTGCGGGCTCCTCGAAGAGAAGAGCGGTCAGCGTGGAGGCTTCCGAGTCGCGGTCGAAGGGCCCGTTGCCCGTGACGGCGAAATAGAGCGTGGCACCGAGGGAGAACAAGTCGGAGGCGGGGCTCGGCTGCGCGCCGCGGGCCCGTTCGGGCGCCAGGAATCCGCTGGTTCCGACGACTTTGGACACGTCGGTGAGGCGCGGCTCGCCGGAGTCGGCTCGCAGGGCGATGCCGTAGTCCGTCAGCAGGATCTGACCCGCCTCCCCGCGGGCCGCGGCGGGCTGCTCGGGCCTCGTCAGCAGGATGTTGGCGGGTTTGACATCGCGGTGCAGGATGCCGAGGCGGTGGCCCTCCATGAGCGCGTCCAGGACGGCCAGTCCGACCCGGGCGGCCTCCGGCACGTCCAGCGGCCCATGCCGGCGTACGACTTCCTGGAGATTGATCGCGCCCGGCACGTACGCCATCACGATCCACGGCAGCTTGTCCTCCTCGACGACGTCGTGGACCGTGGCCACATGGGGATGGTCGCGCAACCGGGCGGCCAGACGGGCCTCCTGCCGGGCCCGGGCCACCCGGGAGGTGAGTTCCGCTTCCGGCAGGTCCCGCGCGAAGGTGATCTGCTTGACGGCGACCTCGCAAGCCAGCTCGAGGTCGTAGGCGCGCCAGACCCGGCCCATGCCCCCGGCGCCGATCTCGCGCAGGAGCCGGTATCGCCCCGCGACCACCCGTCCCGTGCTGTCGTCGAAGCCCGACATGACAAGCCTCCGCCGAGACGTCAGATGGGCAGGATCCCCGTGGCGTTACCGCCGGTCAGTCCCTCTGTAATGACCGTAGACCCAGGGGGAGACAGGTGCAATTCGGGCAATTTCGGCCGGAGTTGGTTGCCTGGTCAACCTCGGGCGAGGGTGTCGGCCGCCGACGGTCACAGGTCCAGGTCGGCGTACAGCGCCGCGTGGTCGGAGGCGGCGGTGACCTTTGAGGTCACCTCCTCGAAGCGCTTGATCTCCGGGGGCGGGTTCCAGAAGATTCCGCGGGTCTCGAGGCCGACGTGCTGGACCCGGTGCCACAGCTGGGGTGGCAGCAGCAGGTAGTCGATCTTGCGGTCGGCCGTGTCGCACGGGGCGAAGGTGCCGGGGGGTCCTCCGTAGGCGGAGTGGCTCATCACGTCGCGCAGGCCGGTGTCCAGCAGCGCGTCGAGCGGCTCGCTCTCCGGGTGGTCGTTGAGGTCGCCGGCGACCACGACGTGCGGGGTGCGCTCCCGGGCCGCCTCGTAGATCTCCGCGACCCGCTTGGCCTGGGCGAGCCGCAGCAGCGGATCGTCGTTGCTCTTGCTCTTGAGATGGTTGCCGAGTAGCACCAACGGCGTTCCGTTGACCTGGATCTCGAACTCGGGGCAGTCGCGGCTGAACAGGTGCTCTCCGGGGCGGTCGGGGTCCGGGTCGAAGATGTGGGGCCGTACGGACGTGATCGGGTGGCGGCTGAGGAGGCCGATGTCGATGCCCCGGCTGTCGTTGCCGTCGATCAGCATGCTGTAGGGGTACGGCCGCCTGCCGAGCGCGCCGGCCAGGATCTGCGCGTTGAAGCGGTCCAGCGTGATCCGGTCCTCGACCTCCACCATGAGCAGGATGTCGGCGTCGACCTCGTCGACCACCCGGCCCGTGTTGCGTACCGCCTCCGTGTCGACGTCGTCCCGGACGAGTTCGGCCCAACCGGCCCATTCCCCACGGCCCTTGGCCACGACCTTGACCTTGAAGTCGTCGTCCTCCGGCCGCCCGTCCAGCACGAAGAGCTTGCCGCCGCTGAAGCGGGTCTGATTGATGTAGATCGGCGGCGGGTTCCCGGGGGTCAGCTCGTAGGCCCCGTGCTTCTTGATGAGCGCGGAGATCCGCGTCTTGTCGTCGTTGTCGTAGGTCGTCAGGTTCAGCAGGGCGACCAAGGTGCTGAAATCGGAGAGGACTTCGTTCCGCTTCGTGGCATCCGGCAGGTTGAAGGCTTTGGGCCGGCGGAAGAGGTTCTCCGCGTTGAAGGTGGCGATACGGACGATCATGGCGCGCCTCCTCGGGCGGCGCAGAGGTGCCGCTCGGACGACGGCAGGCGCCGCCGGGGTGACTGCGCGCCGACGATGACCATTCTCCGAGCGGCCGGCAGGGGTGTCCAACGGAGCCGATTGGCCCGCCACCGGGGACCTCGATTGGTCCGGTGCCCCGGGGCGCAGCCGCAGCAGGGTGAGGGGCATGAGTATCGCCTTCCTCCTCACCACCCTCGTCGTCGTCGCCACCCCCGGCACCGGCGTCGTCCACACCCTCGCCGCCGGGCTTGCCCGTGGCCGCCGGGCAGGCGTGCTCGCGGCGTTCGCCTGCACGCTCGGGATCGTGCCGCACATGCTGGCCACCGTCACCGGCGCGGCCGCGCTGCTGCACGCGAGCGCGACCGCCTTCCACATCCTCAAGTACGCCGGTGTCGCCTACCTGCTGTACATGGCGTGGGCGACGCTCAGGGACCGTGCGGCCCTCGCCGTCACCACCGAGGACGCGGGGCCGGTGCCCGCCCGGCAGGTCATCGTGCGCGGGGTGCTCATCAATCTGCTCAACCCGAAGCTGACGGTCTTCTTCTTCGCCTTCCTGCCCCAGTTCGTCGACCCGGACGGACCGGGTGCCCTGCCGGGGATGCTGGCGCTCAGCGGGGTGTTCATGCTGGCGACCTTCGTCGTCTTCGCGGTCTACGGCGTGCTCGCCGCCTCCGTCCGCAGCAAGGTCATCTCACGGCCCGCGGTGATGACCTGGCTGCGCCGGAGTTTCGCCGGGTCCTTCCTGGCACTGGGGGCGAAGCTGGCCCTCACCACCCGGTAGGCGTGTGGGCGACCGTGAACAGCCGGTCGGCGCCCGGGCTTTCGAGTTCGTCCAGGACCGCGACGGCCAGATCCTCGGCGCTGATCCAGGAGCGGCCGTCGGCGGAGGTGAGCAGGGTGTCGGTGCCGCGCCGGTGGCGTCCGGTCCGCTCACCCGGCTCCAGCAGGGCGGGCGGCGCCAGATAGACCCAGTCGCGGTGGGCGTGCGCCTCGCAGGCCCGCAGCTGGGCGACCCCGGCCGCGGCGACCGGCCGCACCTCGGCGGGCACGTACGCGGAGTTGTCGGCGACCAGCAGCGCGGGGTCCCCGGGGCTGCGCAGCACCCCGGCGCCGCCGACCACGAGGGTGCGTATG
The DNA here is from genome assembly GCF_043673425.1 of Streptomyces sp. M41. Lineage (NCBI taxonomy): Bacteria > Bacillati > Actinomycetota > Actinomycetes > Kitasatosporales > Streptomycetaceae > Streptomyces > Streptomyces sp. M41. The sequence continues at coordinate 240,447 of NZ_JBIMKE010000008.1, forward strand.
CCGGTGTCCAGCACGGCACGGGTCGTAGCGACGAGGAAGTCCCCGTCGGCCGGCTCGGTCCGCACGGCGACCACCACGGCGTCCGCGCCCGCGAGGGCCTCGCGCAGGGCGTCCGGGTCGCTCGCGTCCACCGCGTACGGCGTCACGTTCGGGTCGTCGGCCGCGGGCTTGCGGGACAGCGCGCGCACCCGGTGTCCGCGGGCGGCGGCCTCGGTGACGACCCGGCTGCCGACCATGCCGGTGGCGCCGAGCACGGCGATGGTGAGGTGCTTCGTCATGGAATCCGCTCTCCTTGTGAACAGGCGTGTCAGATCGGGGGTGTTGAACTGCGCGGCGAGCAGGGCGGCCAGGGCGAGGACGAAGCCGATCACCTGGAGGGCGCCCAGCGTCTCGCCGAGTGCGAGGCCCACCAGGGTCGCGACCAGCGGGGACAGCAGCACCAGCGGGGCGGACGCGCCGACCGGGAGCCGGCCGAGCCCGCGGAACCAGAGCGTGAACGAGATCAGCCCGGCCATGCTGCCGAGCCAGAGGTAGCCGAGGACCGCCTCGGCGTCGATCACGGGCGGCGCGCCCTCGAAGACGGCGGTGAGCGGCAGCAACACCAGTCCGCCGACGGTCAGTTGCCAGCCCGCGAGGGTCATCGGACCGACTCCGGCCGGCCGGCCCCACCGCTTGGTGAGGACGACTCCGGCCGCCATGCCCGCCGTACCGCCGAGACCCGCGAGCACCCCGACCGCGTCCAGCCGGGCCTCCGGACCGAGCACCACGAGCCCGACGCCGAGCACGCCGAGCAGGCCCCAGCTCCAGGCCCAGGCCGTGGCCCGCTGGTGGAGCAGCGGTACGGCCAGCCCGGCGACCAGCAGCGGCTGGACGGCGCCGAGCGTGCCGGCCACGCCTCCGGGCAGGCGCTCCGCCGCCACGAACAGCAGCGGGAACAGCGCGCCGATGTTGAGGGTGCCGAGCACCGCCGCCTTCCACCACCAGTCGCCGCGCGGCAGGACCCGGGTGACCGCCAGCGCCAGCAGCCCGGCGGGCAGGGCCCGCAGCACCGCGGCGAACAGCGGGTGCCCGGGCGGCAGCAGCTGCGTGGTCACGGCGTAGGTCGTGCCCCAGGACGCGGGGGCGAGGGCGGTCAGAGCGACGGTCGAGGCGTGCCGGGCGGAGGAGTTGGGCATGTCCCGCAGTCTCGGCCCGCCACAGCCATGCCTCCAAAGCATGGTTGCGATAGCAGCGATGAACTTGAACGATGAATGCGTGGACCTTCAGCAGATGCGGTACGTCGTCGCCGTCGCCGAGACCCGCAACTTCACGCGGGCCGCCGAGCGCTGCGCCGTGGTGCAGTCCTCCCTGAGCCACCGGATCGCCGGTCTGGAACGGGAGTTGGGGGTGAAGCTCTTCGCCCGGACCAGTCGGCGCGTGGAACTGACCAGCGCCGGGGAGGCGTTCCTGGCCGGCGCGCGGGAGTGCCTGGCCGCCGCCGACCGCGCGGCCGCGGACGCCGCCGCGGCGGCCGGGATCGTACGGGGACGGCTCGCCGTCGGTGTCATCGTGACGGCCGCCGCGGTCGACGTACCGGAGCTGGTGCAGCGCTATCGCGGCCTGCACCCCGAGGTCCGGGTCGTGCTGCGCTCCGGGCGCAGCGACGACCTGGTGACGGCGATCCGGGACGGGGAGCTGGACATCGCCTTCCTCGGACTGCCCGAGGACCAGCGGCCCACCGAGGTGGAGACGCTGATCCTCGACCACGACGAGCATGTGCTGGTGGTGCCGGCCGGGCACCGGCTCGCGGGCGTCGAGCGGGTCGGGCTGCGGGACATCGCCGACGAGACGTTCGTGGACTTCATGCAGGGCACGCCCGCCCGCGCCCAGTCCGATCAGGCGTTCACCGCCGCCGGGCTGGTGCGGGACGTCGCGTACGAGGTCGGGGTCGTCGAGTTGATCACCCGGCTGACCGAGCGGGGGCTCGGGGTCGCGCTGCTGCCGTCGGCCTTCGTCCGGCCGCTGGCCGACCGGAACCCCGGGCTGGCGCTGGTCCCGGTGGTGGACGGGCCGCGCCGGATCGAGGTGCTCGCGTGGAGCCGGTTCAATCCGAGTCCGGCCACGCGGGCGATACTCGACGTGCTCGGGGTTCCGGGCGTGCGCTCCGTCAACGGCCCTGGAGCGCCTTGACGTTGTCGCCGAAGGTCCAGTTCTTCGAGCCGTCCCAGTTGATCGACCAGGTCATCAGGCCCTTGAGGGCGCTGCCGTAGTGCCGCCATGCCTGGGCGACGAGGGACGGTGACATGTGGCCGCCGCCCGCGCCGGGCTGCGCGGGCAGGCCCGGCACCTGCTTGTCGTACGGCACCTTGATCGTCGTGCCCTGCACCACCAGGCCCTTGGCGAGGCAGTCGGTCTGCTTGACGAAGCCCTCGACGGTGCCGGCCGAGTAGGAGTCGCCGGAGCAGCCGTACATGCTGCCGTTGTAGTACTGCATGTTCAGCCACCACAGGCGGCCGTTGTCGGCGTACTTCTTGATGATCGGCAGGTAGGCGCCCCAGATCGAGCCATAGACGACGCTGCCGCCGGTGACGTAGGCCGTCTCGGGGGCCATCGTCAGGCCGAAGTTCGACGGCATGCGGGCCAGGATCCCGTCGATGATGCGGATCAGGTTGGCCTGGGACGTGGACAGTTGGCTGATGCTGCCGCTGCCGATCAGGCCGGTCTCGATGTCGATGTCGATGCCGTCGAAGTTGTACTTCTTCAGGATCGGCACGATGGTCGCGACGAAGCGGTCCGCCACGGCGGTGGTGTTGAGGTCGATGCCGGCCGTCGCCCCGCCGATGGAGAGCAGGATCGTGCGGCCCGCCGCCTTCGCCGCGCACATCTCGGCCGGTGTCGCGACCTTCACGCCCGTGTCCATGCCGTCCTCCCACAGCGCCGTGCCGTCGGAGCGGATGACCGGGAAGGCCGCGTTGATCACGTTGTAGCCGTGCGCGCCGATCCGGGAGTCGGTGATCGGGGTCCAGCCGAAGGGCGGATGGACGCCGTTGGCGGCGCCGTCCCAGTTCTCCCAGTACCCCTGGAGGACTTTGCCGGCGGGCTTGGACTTCACGGCGCAGGTCTCCGCTGCGGTGGCGGTGGGCGCGGCTGGGAGCTGGGTCAGACAGACGGTCGCCACTGCTGCGGTGAGCAGGCTGAGGGCGCGGCGGATCATGCGGGGCCTCCCGGTGGGGGTGCGGTGAGGTGTCGTAGGCATGACAGAGCTGTTCGGGATGACTGTGCTCGCGGTCCAGACCTTTCGTCAATAGGTCTGGACCAATCGTTTGCAGGGAGGGGTGGATGGTGTCAATGGCGGTGGGTGGCAAATGACAGCTAACAGATATTGAAATCTGTCAGCTGTCATGCCAAGCTGGATCCATGACCACACAGACACGCACCCTCGGAACCACCGGCCCCCAGGTCTCCGCCCTCGGCCTCGGCTGCATGGGCATGTCCGCGCTGTACGGCGACGCGGACCGCGCCGAGTCGATCGCGACGATCCACGCCGCCCTGGAAGCCGGCGTCACCCTGCTCGACACCGGCGACTTCTACGGCATGGGGCACAACGAGACGCTGATCGGCGAGGCCCTGCGCGCCGCACCCGCCGAGCGCCGTGAACAGGCGCTGGTCAGCGTGAAGTTCGGGGCGCTCAGGGACCCGGACGGCGGCTGGAGCGGCTACGACGGACGGCCCGCCGCCGTGCGGAACTTCGCCGCGTACTCCCTCCAGCGCCTCGGCGTCGACCACATCGACGTCTACCGGATCGCCCGGCTCGACCCGGACGTGCCGATCGAGGAGACCGTCGGCGCCATCGCCGAACTCGTCGAGAAGGGGTACGTCCGTCACATCGGCCTGAGCGAGGTCGGCGCCGACACCATCCGCCGCGCCGCCGCCACCGCCCCGATCTGCGACCTCCAGATCGAGTACTCGCTGATCTCCCGGGGCATCGAGGAGGGGATCCTGCCCACCACCCGCGAGCTGGGCATCGGCATCACCGCCTACGGCGTCCTGTCCCGCGGGCTGATCTCCGGCCACTTCAGCCGGGACCGGCAGCTCGCCGCCGACGACTTCCGCTCCGTCTCGCCCCGCTTCCAGGGCGAGAACCTCCGGCACAACCTGAACCTGGTCGAGGCCGTGCGCGCCATCGCCGAGCAGAAGGGCGTGACCGTCGCGCAGACCGCCATCGCCTGGGTGCTCTCCCGCGGCGAGGACATCGTGCCGCTCGTCGGCGCCCGGACCCGGCAGCGGCTGACCGAGTCGCTGGGCGCGCTGGGCGTCACGCTGGACGCGGCCGACCTGGCGGCGATCGAGGCGGCGGTCCCGGCCGGCGCGGCGGCGGGCGACCGGTATCCGGCCGCGCAGATGGCCCACCTGGGCAGCAAGTAGTGAGCGCGGCGCCGCCGCCCGGGCCGGGTACGGTCTAGGGCATGTCACCGACGCCCCAGACCCTGACCGCCGAGCGCATCCTCGAAGCCACCGAAGAGGTGCTGCGTCGGCACGGCCCGGCCAAGGCCACCGTGGTCGACGTGGCCCGGGCGCTCGGCGTCAGCCATGGCAGCGTCTACCGGCACTTCCGTACCAAGGCGGCGCTGCGGGAAGCGGTGACGAAGAGGTGGCTGGACCGCACGACCGAGGTTCTCGCAGCCATCGTCGCGCGACCCGGCCTGGACCCGGAGGCCCGGGTGCGCGAGTGGCTAGCGGCGCTCTTCGCCGCCAAGCGGCGCAAGGCGTTCGACGACCCGGAGCTCTTCGCCACGTACTCGGTGCTGACCACCGAGACCGCCGAGACGGTCGTCGGCGAACACATCGCCGAACTCACCGGCCAGCTCACCGACATCGTGAGCGCGGGCGCCGACGCGGGCGCCTTCGCCGCCGAGGACCCGGCCACCACGGCAGGCGCGCTCTTCCGCGCGACCGACCGCTTCCACGACCCGCACTACGCACGCGAGTGGGAACAGCCGGGTGTGGAGGCGGAGTTCGATGCGCTCGTGGACCTGCTGATCCGGGGGCTTCGGGCACAGGGCTGAGCGGCAAAACGCCCGCGACGGCCTGGACGCCCGTGACATCCGCGAGCCTGTCACGCCGTCAGGGCCTCGGGTTCCCCTGTCGGGGCCTCTACGTCCCGCCGAGCCCTCTACGTCCCGCCGGCCCTCCACTCGCCACCGAGCCCTCCATGCCCCGCCGGCACCTCCACGCCCCGCCGGGCCCGTGACTGGGACGAAGCCTGCGCCCGCCGCCCCCGTGCGCTGTGGGGACCGGGATGCCTCGTCGGCTCCCGGCCCTCGGGGCGGTGGCGGCGGACGTGGGTCAGCGGTCCGACTTCGTCTCCGCCGGATCCACCGTCGCCTGGTGGGCCTGGGCCAGATGTTCCTGGGCCTTCAGCCACGGCAGGAACTGCGCGCTCTTGCGCCAGCCGCAGGTGTCACATCTGATCGCGCGCTGCGCGCCCTTGCGTTCCACTCTGACGACATGCTCCCGTCCGTGCTGGTCCCAGCGGCTCACCTTGCTCGTGTTGATCTCCAGCATGACGCCTCCAGCGTCCGAGGACATCGCCTGCGCGCGGCACCCGAACGGCCCCGCGCAGCAAGGAGTGTGCATGAAGACCAACATCAACAGGGACACCTCCCCCTTGAGTTGACCAACCTGTGGCCACACCCTCACATGTGGGTCAGCCGATGGTGCGCGGCAGGCGCAGGCTGAGCAGCCCCGTCAGAGGAAGAGCGTGCCGAGTGTCGCCACCCCCAGCGCCAGGGAGGCATGCTGGGTCGTGATCATCACCCCGGCCCGCACACCGGCGAGGTCAGCCCGAAGGCCCCCATACCGCTCGTCGATCGTGCGCCTGGAGGAGAGCCGGCGCCTGATGGCCGGATGCTCCTCAAGCGCCTGCGTACGGAGTCGGCGGAGTTCCGCGAGACCTGGGACCGCCACGAGGTGGTGGCCCACCGCAGCAAGCGCAAGGGGTTCCGCGACTGCCATGCGGGACGGCTCGTGGTCGATCACACCGACCGCCGAGGTCGGACTGAGGAAGCTGCACGAACTGGCGCTGGCCAAGGCGGCCCGGCGCGAGGTGGCTACGCGCTGACCCGGGACGCGTCGCGCAGCTCGGCCGACTCCAGCCGGTCGGCCGTGCGCCGGGCTGTCCCACGCGCCCACGCCCCGCTGGTCGCCAGCCCCACGACCAGCACCACGAGCCCGCACCCGGCCACGATCCACCACGCCGGACGAGCCGCGTCGACGAACGCCGAACGATACGACGCCGCCCCAACCCCGGAGGCCAGCACCGCCCCCACGACCGCGACCCCCAGGGTCTGCCCCAGCTGACGACTCGTGGAGGCGACGGCCGCCGCGACGCCGGCCTGGGCCCGGGGCATCCCGGACACCGCCGTGTTCGTGATCGGCGCGTTGACGAAGCCGAAGCCCAGCCCGAACAGCACATACCCCAGCACCAGCGTGAAGTTCGCGGTCTCCGCCTCGAACGCGGCGAACAGCACCCCGCACGCCGTCATCGACACCCCCGCGACCAGCAGCGGCAGCCGCGGCCCACGACTGCCGACCACACGCCCCGCGACCGGTGCGCAGACGAAGCACAGCGCCGCCATCGGCAGCATCCACAGCCCCGCGTCCAGGGCGTTCAGGCCGCGCACGTTCTGGAGATACAGCGTCGACAGGAACAGGAACCCGCCGAGCGCCGCGAAGGCGCTGATCGCGATCACCGTGGCACCGCTGAACGGTGCCGAACGGAAGAACCGCAGATCGATCAAGGGCTCGGCGCGCCGCGGCTCGTACGCCAGCAGGGCGATCAGCGCGGCCACGGCGATGCCGCCGAACAGGAGGATCTCGCCGGCCGGGGCGGTCGGCGCATCGATGATCGCGTACGTCAGCGAGCCGAACAGCGCGATGACGAGCAGCTGTCCGACCGGGTCGGGGCGGCGCGGCTTCGCGGCGCGGGACTCGGGGACGAAGCGCAGGGTCAGCAGCAGCGCCGCGAGCCCCACCGGCAGGTTGACCCAGAAGATCGACCGCCAGCCGACCGACTCCACCAGCAGGCCCCCGACCAGCGGCCCGGCCGCCATGGAGATGCCGACCACCCCACCCCACACACCGATCGCCCGGGCCCGTTCACGCGGGTCCGTGAAGGTGTTGGTGATGATCGACATGGCGACCGGGTTGAGCATCGAACCGCCCACCGCCTGCACCATCCGGAAGGCGATCAACGCGTCCAGGTTCGGCGCGAGGGAGCACAGCGCCGAGCCGATCGTGAAGACGACCAGGCCCGCCATGAAGACGCGTTTGCGCCCGATGCGGTCCGCCGTGGAGCCGGCCAGCATCAGCAGGGAGGCCAGGACGAGGGTGTAGGCGTCGATCGTCCACTGGAGGCCCGATGTGCCGGCGCCCAGGTCGCGCTGGAGGGCCGGCAGGGCCACATTGAGCACGGTGTTGTCGAGGCTCACGATCAGCAGACTCATGCAGCAGATCGCGAGGACCAGCAGGCGCCGGCGAGGGGTGAGCTCGGGCATGGGGCCCAGGGTACGCCCGTTTCGATAGTGCGTCTAACTAACGACTGGCGCATCCTTCGCCGTACGCGACAATGGGGGAATGCCCACGACCACCTCGCCCCTGAAGATCGGCCCGCACACCGTCCAGCCGCCCGTCGTCCTGGCCCCCATGGCCGGGATCACCAACGCGCCCTTCCGCACCCTGTGCAGGGAGTTCAGCGGGGGCAAGGGGCTGTTCGTCAGCGAGATGATCACCACCCGGGCGCTGGTCGAGCGCAACGAGAAGACCATGCAGCTGGTCCACTTCGACGCGACCGAGAAGCCGCGCTCGATCCAGCTGTACGGCGTCGACCCGGCCACCGTCGGCAAGGCCGTCCGCATGATCGCGGAGGAGGACCTGGCCGATCACATCGACCTGAACTTCGGCTGTCCGGTGCCCAAGGTGACCCGGAAGGGCGGGGGCTCCGCGCTGCCGTTCAAGCGGAACCTGCTGCGCGCGATCCTGCGGGAGGCGGTCAGCGGGGCCGGCGACCTGCCGGTCACGATGAAGATGCGCAAGGGCATCGACGACGATCACATCACCTACCTCGACGCCGGCCGGATCGCCGTCGAGGAGGGCGTGACCGCCATCGCCCTGCACGGCCGCACCGCAGCCCAGCACTACGGCGGCACCGCGGACTGGGACGCCATCGCGCGGCTCAAGGAGCATGTGCCGGAGATTCCCGTGCTCGGCAACGGCGACATCTGGTCGGCCGAGGACGCGGTGCGGATGGTGCGGGAGACCGGGTGCGACGGTGTCGTGGTCGGACGCGGATGCCTGGGGCGGCCGTGGCTCTTCGCCGACCTGGTCGCCGCCTTCGAGGGCCGCCCCGAGCACATCGCCCGCCCCTCGCTGCGCGAGGTCGCCGACGTCATGGTCCGGCACGCCACGCTGCTCGGGGAGTGGATCGGGGACGAGGCGCGCGGGGTCATCGACTTCCGTAAGCACGTCGCCTGGTACCTGAAGGGCTTCGCGGTCGGCTCCGAGATGCGCAAGCGGCTCGCGATCACGTCCTCCCTGGAGGAACTGCGGGGCGGGCTGGACGAACTGGACCTCGACCAGCCGTGGCCCACCGGCGCCGACGGACCCCGGGGCCGTACGTCCGGCAACAACCGGGTGGTGCTGCCGGACGGCTGGCTGAAGGACCCGTACGACTGCGCGGGCGTCAGCGAGGACGCGGAGCTGGACACCTCCGGGGGCTGATCAGCCCGTCGACGGGTGCGGTGTCGAGCCGTACGCCGTCAGGAAGCGGTCCCGGAACGAGCTCATCTTCCACACCGGGGCCTCGGCGTCGGGCCGGAGGCCGTCGGTCCACTTCCAGTCGGCGATCCTGTCCAGCACCCCCGGGTCCTTGGCGACGATCGAGACGGGCACATCACGGCCGGCGCTGCTGCCGCTGACCCGGGAGATGGGCTGGTGGTCGCCGAGGAAGACCAGGACGGTGTCCTCGGTGCCATAGCGTTCCAGCCACTGGGTGAGGCTGGTGACGGAGTACGAGATCGACTTGCCGTACTCCTGCTTGGAGCGGGTCGAGTCGGAGATGATGTCCGACGGCGTGGTCCCGGCCTTCTGGATCGACGCGAAGAGCGAGCCGTCGCCCAGGTCGTCCCAGTCGACCATCGTCGGGATCGGGGCCCACGGCTGGTGAGACGACGTCAGGATGATCTCCGCCATCAGGGGCTTGTCACGCTTCTTGCCGTGGACCTGGCGCTGGAAGGCTTCGAGCGCGTACTGGTCGGGCATGGTCGACCAGCTGAACTTCGGCCCCTCATAGCCGAGTTGGAAGGCGTTGTAGACCTTGTCGAGGCCGTAGTACGCCTGTTCCGGCCAGCCCTTCTGCACGCCGGGCATGACGCCGACGGTGTCCCAGTCGCCGGTCTTCCGGAACGCCTTGGTGAGGCTGAGGTGGTCACTGGCCATGACGGTGCGGTAGCGCTGCTGGTTGTCGATCCACAGGCCCGAGAGCGTGGTGGAGTGGCCGAGCCAGCTGCTGCCGCCGAACGTCGCCGACGTCAGCCAGCCGCTTCTCGCCCGGAACCCGGCCTTCGCGAGGGCCTCGTCGCTCGTGTCGAGGGTCCTGGTGACGCCGGGCGCGATCTGCGGATCCTCCAGCGCGCTGCGGCCGTAGCTCTCGATGAAGGTGAACAGGACGTCCTTGCCGCGCAGATCCGGGACCAGCTGGTCGGGAGGCGTGTTGCCGAACGTGTCGGCCCTGGCGTCCTTCGCGAAAGCGGCCTCGTCGCGGAGGGTGTCCAGCGCACGGTGGGCGTGGACCTTGAGGACACCGGCGGTGTGGTCCGCGGCGAACGGTACGCCGGCGACCTGGACGCCGAACGCCGTGCAGGTGATCCATACGGTGCCGGCCACCAGGGCGCCCTTCGACGCGTTCGCCCCGTGGCGGGCGAGGAGGTCGGCGACATGGACGGTGGCCAGGGCGACCGCGGCCGTCAGCAGGACGACGAGGAGGACCACGCCGACGGTGAGGAGCGTGGTGGTCGTGCCGCCGAGGGAGTCCTTCAGATACGACTGCGCGTCGTCGAGGAGTTCCCAGTCCAGGACGATGTTGAAGTGGCGGCCCAGGAATTCGTTGAAGCCGATGTCGAGGACGTTCAGGGCGGTCAGGGCGCCGAGGGCGGTACCGGCGGTGGCCGCGAGGATCCGGCGGGGGCGGCGGGGGAGGGCCAGGAATACGGCCGCCGCGATGACTGCCTCCGCGGGGAGACGGGCGAATTCGCGGGGTCTGAGGTTGCCGAGGGTGTTCGGCATCTGCAGGCAGACGTGGATGAGGACGGCGGCGAGGGCGGTGAGGGCCCAGCGGAGGTAGGGGCGCGCGGGGCGGCCGGCCTCGGCTTCGCCATCGGCCGGGTCGTGGGGGCGCGTCGGCGGGCCGGTCTCGGCTTCGCCTTCGGCCGGGTCGTTCTTCCCACCCGTTCCACCCGTGCGGCTCTCATCGCCGGGTGCGGGTGGTCCCTGCGGCGCGTCCCCGCCGTCGGCGTCCGCGGGTTCGTGGTCGGGGGGTGGGCAGAGCGGGGCATCGGTGGGGGGCGGTTCGGGTGAGGTGTTGTTCTGGTCCGGTGGTTGGTGGTGGCGTGTGGAGGCGGGCACCCGAAGGTCCTTCCGTGCGAGGCCCCTGGTGGAGTGGGGGCGGGCCCTCGCTGGGGAGGCTGGGGGCCCGCCGTCCTTCCGTACGGTGGGTCCTCGGGCGGTGTTCAGCCCCGGTGCCCCAGCGCTCGGCAAACGCTGGGCAAACGCCCGGACAACAGGGCGCCGGGGGGCTCCGTGCGCTGCGGTCTACGCTCCGCCCACCGCCGTCAGGAGCGCCAGCGGAGCCGCCGCCGAGCGGGATTCGCGCACGCAGGCATGGGGGTACGGCACCGGTTCCGCATGGGTGTCGCGGCCGTAGCCCGCCAGGACCTCCGGCAGCCGGTGACCGGTCGCCGTCGCCGCGTCGACCAGGCCGTGCGCGACCGTGCGGGCCTCGTCGTGCAGGCCGTAGCGGGCCAGGCCCAGGGCGATCAGCGCGTTGTCGTGCGGCCAGACCGAGCCCCGGTGGTAGGAGAGGGGGTGGTAGGCCGGTTGGCCGGAGGCGAGGGTGCGTACGCCCCAGCCGGAGAAGAAGTCCGGTTCGAGCAGGCGGCGGCCCACCAGTTCGCCGTACTCCTTGTCCAGCAGCCCGGACCAGAGCAGATGCCCCGCGTCCGACGCCAGCGCGTCCACCTGGTTGCCCGCGCCGTCCAGCGCAAGGGCGGGGAAGCAGTGCGCAGGCATCCAGAAGTCCCGCTGGAAACGGTCACGGAGGTCGCCCGCCGCCTGCTCCAGGAGGGCCGCGTAGGTCTCGTCCTGCCATACGGTGCGCGCCAGCCACGCCGTGCGGCGCAGGGCGTCGTACGCGTAGCCCTGGGCGCCCGCGGCCATCACCGGCCCGCCGGGACGGGTGCCGTCGGCCGAGCAGATGGCGCCGGGGGAGTCCTTCCAGTTCTGGTTGGCCAGGCCGCCCTGGTCGGCGCGGTAGACCAGGTAGCCGCGGGAGGTGAGACCGCCGTGGTCCAGCATCCAGCCGATCGCCGCGCGGGCGTGCGGCTCCAGGCGGCGGGCCGGCGCCGGGTCGCCGGTCTGCTCCACGTACGCACCCAGCAGCACCAGGAAGAGCGGCGTGGCATCGACCGAGCCGTAATAACGGCCGTACGGCACCTGCCCGAAGTGCGCCAGCTCGCCGTGCCGTACCTCGTGCACGATCTTGCCGGGCCGGCAGACGGCGTCCGTGCCGGCCGGGGCCGTCCGCGTCGCCTGGGTCGCGGCGAGGGCCGGGAGCGTGGCGGCGGCCAGCCGGGGACGATACGGCAGGGCGAACAGGGACGTCAGCAGGGCGTCGCGGCCCAGCAGGGTCAGGAACCAGGGGGCACCGCCGGCCGGGACGCGCAGGTCCTCGCCGTCGGGACCCGTCGCGCGGACCTGGAGCGAGGCCAGGTCGGCGAGACCGCGGGCGCATGCCGCCGCCAGCTCCGGCCAGCCGGTCGGGAAGGCTACGCCCTCCACGAACTCGCCTTCGACGGCGAGGAGTCGTTCGTTGAGGGCGGCGGGGGAGCGCGGGACCCGCAAGGGGCGTTCGTCGCCGTGCGGGCGGGCCATCACCCGGAGGATGAGTTCGGCCGTGCCGTGCGGTTCCAGGTGGAGGGTCCACACGAGACGGCGGGCGCCGGTGCCCGTCTCCTCGACGCCGTCGGGCACGGGGTCGGCGGTCACGGTCGTCAGCGAGCGCCATTCGCCGCGCCGGTAGCCGAACTCCACGCCGTGGTCCAGGACCCGGCGGGAGCGGACGGCACCGGACTTGGCGTAGGTGCGATGGTCGGAGCGCAGCTCGAACTGGTCGGTGAAGTCGGCGTCGGCGGTGATCGCCAGGCGCACCGTCGTCGGTACGGGGCGGTTGCTCGTCACCCGCAGCGACTCGATGAACGCGTTGTCCCCGACGGCCTGTTCACGAAAGAGCGTGTACGCGGGCGGTTCGTTGCGACCGCCGCGCGGGACGAGGGCGCAGCGGGCGGTGTCCCCGTCGGCGACGGGGGAGAGCGTCTCGGGCACCGCCCCGTCCACGGTGAGCTGCCAGCGGCTCAGGTGCCGGGCGTCGCGTACGAACAGCCCGTCCGGGGAGCCGGAGCCCCGTACGCCGCTGATGTCCCCGCCGTCGCCCACGGCGGCGAACGTGCCTCCGAACACGAGCAGATGATGCCGGTCCGTCATCCCCGGTTACCTCCCTTGGACTCCTTGTACTTCTTGAACTCCTTGAATTCCTTGAATTCCTCGAACGCGTCGAACTTCTCGGGTTCCTCGGTCCTTTCGAGCTCCTCGAACTCTTCGAACTCTTCGGCCCCGCGATCCCCGACTGCGCCGTCCGGGGCGCCGTACCCGTCCCGCGCCGGCTCCTCGTGCAGCAGGTCGAGCGTGAGGGCGGCGGTCCAGCTGAAGCCGGTGGTGCCGCAGGGCGCGCCGGTGTACGGGTCGACGTACTCGGCGAAGTCCGAGGCGTCGGCGAGCTCCAGCACCGCGCGGCGCAGGGCGTCGGCCCGCTGCCGCTCGCCGTGGGTGCGCAGCCCGCGCTCCAGCAGCCAGCCGGTGTTGAACCAGGCCGGGCCCCGCCAGTAGCGATGCGGGTCGAAGGCTTCGCCGAGGAGGTCGTACGACGGCACGAGGCGGGTCGTGTCACCGAGGCCGAAGTGCGGTCCGTGTGCCGTGCCGACCAGGGTGGCGGTGATGTCACGGGGGAGCGTCGGCAGCAGGAGCGGGACGAGACCCGAGACGCCGCGCTCGGGGATCAGCTCCCCGGCCGGTCCGGCGCCCCGCAGGTCACGGCAGAGGAACATGCCCGCCGCCGGGTTCCACAACCGCTCGATCAGCGCCGCCGTCAGCCGCTCGGCGCGCGTGTGCCGGGCCGTGCCCGTCGCGCCCAGCTCCCGGGCGATCCGGGCCAGCGCGTGCTCGGACGCGATGAGCAGGGCGTTGAACGCCGGGTCCTCGACGGCGAAGTCACCGGCGCCGTCGGCATAGCCGCCGTCGCGGTAGTCCGCCGCGAGCCGCACATAGCGGCCGTAGTCCAGATCCGTCGGCCGGTCCTCGGGAGCCCCGTGGTCGAGGTCGGCGCGGCGGAAGGAGCGGGCCGGGGCGGGCGTGATCCTGCTCAGGGGGGCGTCCCAGCAGGGGCTGTTGTCCATTCCCTGCTCCCACGGGTGCACGACGGACACGATGCCGCCGCCGCCCAGGTCCCGACGGTGCAGCAGATAGCGGTGCCAGGCGGCCAGATGGGGATGGACCCGGGCGAGGAAGCCACGCGCCCGGGAGAGCACCGGATCGGCTAGGTGCACCAGCCAGGCCGCCAGCGCGTGCACCGGTGGCTGCACGATGCCGGAGGTCTGTACGGTGCGCGGGGCGCCCGTGGCCCGCCCGGCGGCCGGGGAGCGCCAGAAGTCGGGGCTCGGGAAGTAGGCGTCGAGCGGCACGGAGGGGTTGAAGACGATGTGCGGGATCCGCCCGTCACCCCACTGGGCGTCGAACAGCGTCTCCAGCTCCGTCTGCGCCCGTAACGGCGAGATGTGCCGCAGGCCGATCGCGATGAACGCCGAGTCCCACGACCACTGGTGGGGATACAGCCCGCGCGAGGGCACCGTCGAGGCGCCGGTCCAGTTGGCCTCCAGCACCCGGGCGGCCCTCAGGTGCAGCGGACCCGCGGCGCGCGGCGGATCGTATGCGATGTCACGCTCCGCGGCGGGAACGGTGAGTTGGGCACTGCGTTCCACTCGGGGCTCCCCGAAAAGACGTCCGGCCGACCGGTTCGGTCATGGCTACCGTAGGGTTACGTCTATTTAACACGCAAAACCCAATATGTAATGCAGGGTTGAGGAACACAAGGGGGCGTGCATGGGCGCACGAGGACCGGCGAGCGCCGGGGAACTGCTCGCACTGGTACGGAACGGACGGGCCGTCACCCGCGGCGCCCTCCAGCAGGCGACCGGGCTGTCCCGTGCCACCGTCGGCCAGCGCCTCGACCGCCTCTTCCGCGCCGGGTGGCTGCGCGAGGGCGCCGTAGGGCCCGTGGGCTCCCCGCTGGGCGGCCGGCCCTCCATCACCCTGGAGTTCGACGACGCCCATGCCGTCGTCCTGTCCGCCGACCTGGAGACCCGGCACGCGCGCGCCGCCGTGCTGTCGCTGAGCGGCGAGATCCTCGCCGAGCACACCGGCACGCTGATCGTCGAGGAGGGGCCGGACCGGGTGCTGGGGGAGCTGGGCCACTGGTTCGCCGAGCTGCTGGAGAAGGCGGGGCGTCGCGGGCGGGAGGTCTGCGGCATCGGGCTCGCCGTCCCGGGGCCGGTCGACACCGGCACCGGCCGGGTGGTGCAGCCGCCGATCATGCCGGGCTGGGACGGCTACGACATAAGGGCCCGCCTGGCCCGTGCCTTCGCCGAGGCCGTCGGCGACCCGCCGGTCCCGGTCCTGGTCGACAACGACGCCAACCTCATGGCGTACGGCGAACAGCGCACCGGCTTCCCCGGCTGCTCGGCGTTCGTCCTCGTCAAGGTCTCGACCGGCATCGGCGCCGGGGTCGTCGTCGACGGCTCGATCTACCGGGGCATCGACGGCGGCGCCGGCGACATCGGCCACATCCGGGTGCCGGCCGGCACCGACGCGCAGTGCCGGTGCGGTTCGTACGGCTGCCTCGCCGCCGTCGCCAGCGGTGGTGCCGTGGCCCGGCGGCTGGCCGGGAGCGGGGTGCCGGCGGCCTCGGGAGCGGATGTGCGGGACCTGCTCGCGGCCGGGCACCCGGGGGCGGCGGCGCTGGCCCGGGAGGCGGGCCGGCAGGTCGGGGACGTGCTGGCGACCGTGGTGACGCTGCTCAACCCCGGGGTGCTGATGATCGCCGGGGATCTGGCCGGAACGCCCTTCCTCACCGGCGTACGGGAGCTGCTGTATCAGCGGGCCCTGCCGCGCTCCACGGCTCATCTGGACGTCGTGACCTCGCGGCTGGGGGAGCGGGCCGGGCTGGTGGGGGCCGGCGCGCTGGTCGTGGAGCACCTGTACGCGCCGGAGCGGGTGGAGGACCGGCTGGTCGCGCTGGGGGTGTGAGGGGCGGGGCGCGCGACAGGCCCAACCGCAGAAGCAGAGGGTCGCGAGTCGGCGGGTCTGTGACGGGCGGGTTTCCGTACCGAGGCATGTCCAGGGCACGTCCGCATGGTGAAATCCGGTTGGCTGTGGGAGCGTGATTCTCGCCACCCTTGATAAGGGTTGCGCTCAGATGAGCGGATCTTGGGCGACTGCACTTCTCCAAGGGGTGGCACTCGGTGCCACCCTCTGATCGTTCATCGATCGAAATCAGACGTGCGGGATGCCTGCTCATCTGAGCGTAAAACCGCACTTCTGGAAGGTCTTGCGTTCAAGAAGTGAAAACATCCGCCCGTCTTCGCTTGCCAAGCCTTGACTTTCGATCCACTGGCGGACGGGTGGTTACAGGCGTATGACGCACGCGTAGACGTACCCAGGCGCCTTCGATCTGGGTATGTTCCTCGCCGTCAGGGCAGCCACCGCGTCCTCGAGGGAGTCGAGACCGTGTCGGAAAACAAAGAACCCCACGTAGCGAAGTTCGTTTACGACTTCACCGAGGGAAACAAGGACCTCAAGGACCTCCTGGGTGGCAAGGGCGCGAACCTCGCCGAGATGACCAACCTGGGGCTTCCCGTTCCTCCCGGCTTCACCATCACGACGGAAGCCTGCAAGGTCTACCTCGAGAGCGGCGAGGAGCCGGCGGCACTGCGTGACGAGGTGAGTGCGCACCTCGACGCCCTCGAAGCCCGCATGGGCAAGAAGCTCGGCCAGGCCGACAACCCGCTGCTGGTCTCGGTCCGTTCGGGCGCGAAGTTCTCGATGCCCGGAATGATGGACACGGTCCTCAACATCGGACTCTCCGACAAGTCCGTGAAGGGCCTCGCCGAGCAGGCCGGCGACGAGCGGTTCGCGTGGGACTCCTACCGGCGCCTCATCCAGATGTTCGGCAAGACCGTCCTCGACGTCGACGGCGACCTCTTCGAGGAGGCCCTCGACAAGGCCAAGGAGGCCAAGAAGGTCACGGTCGACACCGACCTGGAGGCCGCCGACCTCAAGAAGCTGGTCACCGCCTTCAAGAAGATCGTCAAGAAGGAGGCCGGCCGGGACTTCCCGCAGGACCCGCGCGAGCAGATGGACCTCGCCATCGAGGCGGTCTTCAACTCCTGGAACACCGACCGCGCCAAGCTGTACCGCCGCCAGGAGCGCATCCCCGGCGACCTCGGCACGGCCGTCAACGTCTGCTCGATGGTCTTCGGCAACCTGGGCCCGGACTCCGGCACCGGCGTCGCCTTCACCCGTGACCCCGCCTCCGGCCACCAGGGCGTCTACGGCGACTACCTCCAGAACGCCCAGGGCGAGGACGTGGTGGCGGGCATCCGCAACACCGTCCCCCTCGCGGAGCTGGAGACGATCGACAAGAAGTCGTACGACCAGCTGATGCAGATCATGGAGACGCTGGAGAACCACTACAAGGACCTCTGCGACATCGAGTTCACGATCGAGCGTGGTCAGCTGTGGATGCTCCAGACCCGCGTCGGCAAGCGCACGGCGGGCGCCGCCTTCCGCATCGCCACGCAGCTCGTCGACCAGGGCCTGATCGACGAGGCCGAGGCGCTCCAGCGCGTCAACGGCGCCCAGCTCGCCCAGCTGATGTTCCCGAAGTTCGACGACCAGGCCAAGGTCGAGCAGGTCGGCCGGGGCATCGCGGCGTCGCCGGGCGCGGCGGTCGGCAAGGCGGTCTTCGACTCGTACACCGCCGTGAAGTGGTCGCGTTCCGGTGAGAAGGTCATCCTGGTCCGCCGGGAGACCAACCCCGACGACCTCGACGGCATGATCGCGGCCGAGGGCATCCTGACCTCCCGCGGCGGCAAGACCTCCCACGCGGCCGTCGTCGCGCGCGGCATGGGCAAGACCTGTGTCTGCGGTGCCGAGGAGCTGGAGGTCGACACCAAGCGCCGCCGGATGACGGTGCCCGGCGGGCACGTCGTCGAGGAGGGCGACGTCATCTCGATCGACGGCTCGTCCGGCAAGGTCTACCTGGGCGAGGTCCCGGTCGTCCCGTCCCCGGTCGTGGAGTACTTCGAGGGCCGCATGCACGCGGGCGCCCAGGACGCGGACGAGCTGGTGGAGGCCGTCCACCGCATCATGGCCTTCGCGGACCGCAAGCGCCGGCTGCGCGTACGGGCCAACGCGGACAACGCCGAGGACGCCATGCGCGCCCGCCGCTTCGGTGCGCAGGGCATCGGCCTGTGCCGCACCGAGCACATGTTCCTCGGCGACCGCCGTGAGCTGGTCGAGCGCCTGATCCTGGCCGACACCGAGGACGAGCGCCAGGAGTCCCTGAAGGCGCTGCTGCCGCTGCAGAAGAAGGACTTCGTCGAGCTGTTCTCGGCGATGGACGGTCTGCCGGTGACGATCCGTCTCCTCGACCCGCCGCTGCACGAGTTCCTGCCCGACATCACCGAGCTGTCGGTCCGTGTCGCCCTCGCGGAGTCCCGCCAGGAGTCCCACGAGAACGACCTGCGGCTGCTCCAGGCCGTGCACCGGCTGCACGAGCAGAACCCGATGCTGGGTCTGCGCGGTGTCCGTCTCGGCCTGGTCATCCCCGGCCTGTTCACCATGCAGGTGCGGGCGATCGCGGAGGCCGCGGCCGAGCGCAGGAACGCCAAGGGCGACCCGCGCGCCGAGATCATGATCCCGCTCGTCGGCACCGTCCAGGAGCTGGAGATCGTCCGCGAGGAGGCCGACCAGGTCATCGCGGAGGTCGAGGCGGCGACCGGTGTGCAGCTGAAGCTGTCGATCGGCACGATGATCGAGCTCCCGCGCGCCGCCCTCACGGCCGCTCAGATCGCCGAGGCCGCGGAGTTCTTCTCCTTCGGCACGAACGACCTCACCCAGACGGTCTGGGGCTTCAGCCGGGACGACGTGGAGGCCTCGTTCTTCACGGCGTACCTGGAGAAGGGCATCTTCGGCGTCAGCCCGTTCGAGACCATCGACAAGGACGGCGTGGGCTCCCTCGTCGCCGCCGCGGCGAAGGCCGGCCGGGAGACCCGCCCCGACCTGAAGCTCGGCGTCTGCGGCGAGCACGGCGGTGACCCGGAGTCGGTGCACTTCTTCCACGAGGTCGGCCTCGACTACGTCTCCTGCTCGCCGTTCCGCATCCCGGTGGCCCGCCTGGAGGCCGGCCGCGCCGCCACCCAGTCGGAGGGCAGCGACCACCGCTGACCTCCCCCGACTCCGGAGCCGTCGTCCGTCCCCGACCCTCAGTACCGATGGGCGGCGGCTCCGGTGCACGAAAGAGGGCGGCACCCTGTGCGGGGGTGCCGCCCTCTGTCGCGTCCGGTGCGGTCGGGCCGCTCCGCCGAGGCCGGTCGGTCCCGGTGATGAGTTTTCGTTGTTTCGCCCGTCACACCTACGACAGGACAGGACGCGGCGGAAGGATGGCGTGATGAGTGCGGAGACGCGGCTGGCGGAGCTGGGCGTGAGCGGGCTGGGTGAGGTCGACGAGCCGGTGTTCTCGGGGCTGGCGGAGCGGCACCGGCGGGAGCTGCATGTGCACTGCTACCGGATGCTCGGGTCGTTCGAGGACGCCGAGGACACCGTGCAGGAGACGTTCCTGCGGGCCTGGCGGCGGCGGGAGACCTTCGAGGGGCGGTCGACGTTCCGGGCCTGGCTGTACCGGATCGCCACCAACGCCTGCCTGGACCTGCTCGCCAAGAAGCGCCCGGAGCCCGCGACCGGCGGTGAGGTGCTGTGGCTCCAGCCCTACCCGGACCGGCTGCTCGACGAGCTGCCCGCGGGCGACGCGGACGAGCCGGAGGCCGTCGCCGTCGCCCGGGAGACGATCGAGCTGGCCTACGTGGTGGCGGTGCAGCACCTCGCGCCGCGCCCGCGGGCCGTGCTGATCCTGCGGGACGTGCTGGGCTGGCCGGCGAAGGACGTCGCCCAGTGCCTCGGGGACTCCGTCAACTCGGTGAACAGCGCGTTGCAGCGGGCCCGCGCCGGTATGCGGGAGCATCTGCCCGTCGAGCGGCAGGACTGGACCGGCGGCGAACAGGACGCCGGGACGCGCGAGCTGGTGCGCCGCTACACCGACGCCAGCGTGGCCACGGACGTGCCGGCGCTCGCGTCGATGCTGCGGGACGACGTCCGCAGCTCGATGCCTCCCACGCCGGGCCTGTACGTCGGCCGCGACACGGTCGTGAAGTACTGGATCGAGAGCGGCTTCGAGGGCATGACGGGCCTGCGTGCCATCCCCACCGCCGTGAACCGGCAGCCCGCCGTCGCCTTCTACATCCAGGGGAAGCGAGGGGGCGCGTATGCGCCGCTGACGATCGACGTCCTGCGCGTCACCGGCGGGGCGATCACCGAGATCGTCACGTTCCACGACGACCAGTTCCCGCGGCTCGGACTGCCGGAGCGACTGCCGGCGGACGGCACGCAATAGCCGTACGCCGGCAGTCCAGGGGAGTCTCCCGGCGTGCGCGGCCCGGATGCGCGTGTTACGACTTGGCAAACGCGTGCAAACGGGAGCATGGGAGATTCGGCATGGCTGCTGCGGCTTTCGCCAAGCTGTTGTTTCTGGAGGCGAAGAGGGTTCAGGACCCGGACGGGGCCGACGAGATCCTCGTCGGCAGAGGCGACGGCGGTACTTTCGAGAAGGTCCGCATGCGCGACGGTGACGTGTTCGAGTTCGACGAGCGGTTCGTGCCGTTCTCCGGTCAGCCGTCGATCGACGTCGTCCTGCACGAACTGAACGAGGCGTCGGGCAAGGTCAAGTTCATCGGAGGGGCGAAGATCATCCCCTCCGAAGTCGGCCTCGGCGAGCGGACGCAGGCGATCGGCGCGCTGTCCCAGTCCCTGTACGAGCTGACGTACAAGGTGCTGTGACGACCCGCCCGCTGCGGTGCCGCTACGTGCGGAACGGCCCCGTCACCTCGTAGGTGATGCCGCCCGACGAGCTCCCCGACGTCCCGCGCTGGCTGGAGAAGTACAGCCGGGAGCCGTTCGGTGAGAAGGCGGGGCCCGTGATCTCCGAGCCCGACTGGCCGTCGATCCGCAGGAACGAGGCGACCACGTCGTCCGGGGTGATCACGCAGATCTCCATGTTGCCGCCGTCCTCGGCGACGAGCAGGTCGCCGGAGGAGGCGCCGGTGATGTTGTCGACGCCGGTGAGCGGGGCCGTGCCGTTGACGAGGGAGTCGTCGTAGGCCAGTTCATAGGTGTTGGACGTGAGGTTGAGCTGCCAGACGCGGTTGTCGCCCTTGGTGGTGAACCAGACCGTGTCGTTGGCGTAGTGGCAGCCCTCGCCGCCGTTGAAGGACTTCGAGCCCGACACCTGGGAGCGGGTGGCCGTGGGCGAGCCGTCCGGGTCGGGGACGTTCGCCCAGGTGAAGGAACCGCTCGTGGCGCTGCCCGCGACCATCACCTGGAGCGTGCCGGAGGACAGATCGCCCCATGTCGTCGGAACGAAGCGGTAGAAGCGGCCGTTCGTCTCGTCCTCGGTCAGGTAGATGACCTTGCGCACCGGGTCGGCCGCCGCCGCCTCGTGCTTGAAACGGCCCATCGCGGCCCGCCTGACCGCAGGGTTCGTCCCCCACGGGTCGGTCTCGTAGACGTAGCCGAGCGACACCTCCTCGCAGGACAGCCAGGTGTTCCAAGGCGTCTTGCCGCCCGCGCAGTTCTGCCGGGTGGAGGAGAGGATGCGGTACGCGCCCGTGATCGCGCCCGTCGAGGAGAACTTCACCGCGCTCGCCCCGCCGCTCGGGTTGATCTCGGAGTTGGAGACGTAGATCCAGCCCGCCCCGTCCGCGTAACAGGCGCCGCCGTCGGGAGCGTTGTGCCAGGTGTACGACGTGCCCGTGACCGTCTGGCCGGAGCGGGCTATGACGCGGCTGGTGAAGCCGCTCGGGAGTCTGATGCCGTTGGCGTCGGGGGAGCCCAGCGGCCCGTAGGGGCCGGCGCCGGGCTGGGCGGGAGCCGCTTCGGCGGCGCCGCGCCACAGGGTTCCGCCGAACACGGCCGTCGAGCCGCCGAGGACGGCCGCACGCAGAAGGCTACGACGTTCCACTCTCACTCCAGGAGGTGCCGTACCGCCCCGCCGCCGGTCGACGGCGGGGTCGTGCGTGGGGGGTGTGGGTTGGTGGATGTGGTGGGGCGGCATGGAAACTAGGCGCGCTCGGTGGACGGACCGTGGCCACCGCATGGCCGCAGGACGGCGCGTCCGAGAGCTGACTGTGTGCGCTCGCGAGCACTGTCCGTGGGTGCGAACGAGCGGCACTGAGGGAGCGGCATCCCCTCCGTCCCGGCGACGCCGGCCGCCGTGCCCGGGCTCACGTCCGCAACGCCGGCAAGTGCCGCTTGCGCTGCCCCGGCCGCTCACCCCCCTGCCCATGGACCTCGCGCTGCGGCTCCGCCGACGGCAGGCGGATCACCGCGTCCAGGCCGCCCGCGGCGGCGGCGTGCAGGCTCGCCTCGCCGCCGCTCGCGTGGGTGAGCCGCTGGACCAGTGACAGGCCGAGCCCCGTGCCGCCCTTGGGGGCGCCGGGCGCACGCCAGAAACGGTCGAAGGCGCGGGCGCGCTGCTCCGACGTCATCCCGGGGCCCTCGTCGGTGATGTGCAGGTCCACCCAGGCCGGGCGGGCGTCCCGCAGAGCGCGCCGGGCCGGCACATGGAGCCGTAGCTCCATCGTCACGGTGCTGTCGGACGGCGAGGCCCGCAGGGCGTTGGACAGCAGATTGTCCACGATCTGCTCGACCGCGCCCGGCACGGCCAGCACCGGCCCCACACTCCCGGCGAACAGCACGAGCGAAACCCCCTGCTGCTCGAAGAGCGGCTGCCAGGTGCGGTGCCGTTCCGCGCAGATCGCCCCCACGTCGACCGGACCGGGCGTCGCCGCGCTCTCCTCCAGCCGCGCCATCGCCAGCAGCCCCTCCACCATCCGGGAGAGCCGGTCCGTCTCGGTCACGGCCGCGGCGAGACTGCCCCGGCCGCGGGTGGCGACACTCGGCTCCAGGTTCTCCAGCCGCAGCCGCAGTGCCGCGAGCGGCGTCTTGAGCTGATGGGACGCCTCGCCGGCGAACGCGTGCTGCGCGGCGAGGAGTTGCCCGAGCCGGGCCGCCGTACGGTTGAACGCGGCGGCCAGCCGGCGCACCTCGGGCGGACCCTTCGTCATGGTCACCGGCGTGGCCCGGCCGCCCTCGGCCAACTCGTGCGTGGCGCGCTCCAGTTCACGGATGGGCCGGCCCGCCCAGCAGGCGATGGCGAACCCGACCACGGCCACCGCCGTGAGCACCCCGAGCCCGCCGAGGCCCAGCAACAGCCAGACGTGATGGACGCGTTCGTGCACGGTCTGCGTCGGCAACGTCAGCCAGACCGCACCCTGCATCCGCGCATCGCGCTGGATCGGCGCGGCGACCGACAGATACTCGACACCGCCGATGGTCGACGTACGGACGTCCACCGTGGAGGTGCCGCGCAGGGCCGCCGCGATGCCGGGTCGGGACGCGAGGTCGGAGGACATCACGGCGGCCCGCGGATGCGAGGTGGCGAGCAGAGTGCCTACGGCGTCCACGATCACCACCTTGCCGCCGATCCGCTCGGCGCAGTGGACCACCCGGCGCGGCAGGTCCCGTGCGGCGCGGCCCGTGCTGAGGGACAGCGAGGCGTACGCAGAGACGGACTCCGCCTCTTCCGTCGCCGCGTTCACCACCCGCTCCCGCTCACTGCGCGAGTACATGAAGCCCAGCGGGATCTCCAGGCAGAGCAGCACGAGCGCGGCGAGGCTGAGATAGCTGAGCAGCAGCCGGCGGGTCACGGGGAGGGCACCCGCCGGCCGTCCGGCTCGGTCTGCACCGCCAGCCGGAAGCCGACCCCGCGCAGTGTCTGGATCCACGCCGGGTCGCCCAACTTCCGCCGCAGCGAGGCGACATGCACGTCCAGCGTCTTGGTCGGGCCCTCGTAGTGCGGGTCCCACACCCGGTCCAGGATCTGCTGCCGGGAGTAGACCGCGCCCGCGTCCTCGGCCAGCAGCGCCAGCAGCTCGAACTCCTTCGGGGTGAGCGTGACGGGCGACTCGCCGACCCAGACCCGGCGGGTACGGCGGTCCACGACCAGCGGGCCGGGGCCCTCGCCGGGTGGCGATGCGGGGGACGATCCGGGAGCCGACGAGACGTCCCCGTCCGGATTCGGCCGCGCGGACCTGTCCGACGGCGGCGGCGCGGCCTCGTCCGACGCGGACAGCGTGTACTCGTACGAAGCGGGTGGCGGTGCGACCGCCGGCTCCGCCACCGCTTGCGTTCGCCCGTGCCCCGCCACTGCTTGCCTGCGCCCGTGTTCCGCCGCTGCTTGCGTGCGCCCGGGTTCCGTCGCTGTCGGCGTACTCCCGTGTTCCGCCGTCGTCCGTGCGTGCCTGCCTTCCGACGCCCCCCGCGTGCGGTCACGTTCCGCCAGCGCCTCCGCGCGCAACCGCTCCACCACCGCCTCGGCGCGTTCGCGGTAGGCCACCGCCTCCGTCCGCAGCCGTTCCACCAGCGCCTCCGGCCGCGCACGGTCCGCCGTCGCCGGCGGGTCCCCGCCCTCGGCCGCCGCCTCCGTGCGCTGGGTCCGGCGGGTCACCGCACGGACCCGCGCCACCAGCTCCCGGACGCTGAACGGTTTCGCCAGATAGTCGTCCGCCCCGAGCTCAAGCCCCAGGACCCGGTCGGCCTCCTCACCCCGCGCACTCAGGATGATGACCGGCACGTCCGAGACCTGCCGGATGCCGCGGCAGACGTCGATCCCGTCCATGTCCGGCAGCCCGAGGTCGAGCAGGACGACGTCGCCGTACGGCCTTCTCAACCCCTCGGCCCCGGTGGTGACGTGATCCACCCTCAGCCCGAAGTGGGCCAGGCCCTCGGTGAGCGGTTCGGCGATCGTCTCGTCGTCCTCGATGAGCAGCACGTGTATGCCCATGGGTCCCGTCTCTCGAATTCTTATTTCTCTGCCCTGGCCTGAACACGCTACAAGAAACAGGCCCTTGCAGAACAGTGCGCCAAAGAATGGCCAATTTCTGTGCGGGCGCTTGCCTTCGCTTAACCTTCGTCTGGTGTGGCCTGCTCTACGGTGAGACGACCTGGTCAACTCCCCATCGAGGAGGCTACGTTGAAGGCATTGCTGGACCATGCGCGCTCGTTCGGGCGGCAGGTCGAATTCGAGAGCGGTGAATACCGGAAACTCGCCGAGGGACAATATCCCGAGGCGCTCTTCATTACCTGCTCGGACTCCCGGGTGATACCCGCACTGATTACCGGTGCGCGGCCCGGTGAGATATTCGAGCTGCGCAACGCGGGAAATATCGTGCCGCCGTACGGCAGCCCGGGCGCGTCCGGTGAGGCGGCCACCATCGAATACGCACTGGAGGTGCTCGGGGTTCAGGACATCGTCGTGTGCGGTCACTCACACTGCGGTGCGATGGGGGCGTTGAAGTCCGGCGACGACCTCTCGGCGCTGCCCGGTGTGGACGCGTGGCTGCGCCTGGCCCGTCCGGAACTGGTGCCGGTCCTCGCGACCGCGTCCGACGACCCGTCACTGCCGGACGTGGCACAGGGCAACATCGTCAACCAGCTTGCCGTGCTGCGGACCTACCCCGTGGTACGCAGGCGTCTGGAGGCGGCGCGGCTGCGGCTGCACGGCTGGTACTACGAGGTCGACACCGGTCAGGTGCACGAGCTGGAGGACGACGGCCGGTTCCGGGTGCATAGCGGATGAGCGGGGCGCATGCGCGCGGTCGTACGCGCACCAAGGTCGGCACATCGAGGGCGGCCGGGGCCTCCGGTGCGCCCGGCATCGAGACGCCGGGCATCGAGACGCCGGGCATCGAGACGCCGGGCATCGAGACGCCCGGCATCGGGGCGGCCGGGGGCGGGAAGCCGGTGAAGCCCGGGAAGGGCGCCAAGCCCGACCTCGCCAACGAGATCACCGCCTCCCTCGTCGTCTTCCTCGTCGCCCTTCCCCTGTGCATCGGCGTCGCCGTCGCCTCCGGAGTCCCGGCCGAGCTCGGGATCATCTCCGGCGTGATCGGCGGTCTCGTCGTCGGCGCCGTCCGGGGCAGCACCCTCCAGGTCAGCGGCCCGGCCGCCGGACTCGCCGCACTGGTCGCGGAGACGGTGCTGCGGCACGGCCTGGCGATGCTCGGCGTGATCGTCCTGTTCTCCGGCCTCCTTCAGATCGTCCTCGGCGTCGTACGTCTGGGCCGGATGTTCCAGGCGATCTCCATCGCCGTGGTCCAGGGCATGCTGGCGGGCATCGGGCTCCCGCTGATGTTCAGCCAGGCGTACCCGGTGGCCGACGCCAAGGCGCCCGGCACGCCGATCGAGAACATGGCGGGCATCCCGGGCCTGTTCGCCGACATCCTGACCGACCCGCAGGCGATGATCGCCACCCTGCTCGGTGTCGCCACGATCGTGCTGAGCTTCCTGTGGAACAAGGTGCCGGGCCCGGCGAAGAAGGTCCCGGCCGCACTGGTCGCGGTCGGCATCGGCATCGCGGTCGCCGCGCTGCCCGGCGTGGACGTGAAGACGCTCCAGGTCGGCAATCTGCTGGCGTCCGTACAGCCGCCGGGGGCCGAGCAGTTCGCGGGACTCGCCAACGCCGCCGTCATCGGCTCCATCCTCACCTTCACGGTCATCGCCTCCGCGGAGAGCCTGTTCACCGCGGCCGCCGTGGACCGGATGCACAGTGGCCCGCGTACCCGCTACAACACCGAGCTCATCGCCCAGGGCGCCGGCAACACCATCGCGGGCGTGCTCGGCGCCCTCCCGGTCACGGCGGTCGTCGCCCGCAGCTCGGCCAACGTCCAGGCCGGCGCCAAGACCCGCCTGTCGCGCACCCTGCACGGCCTGTGGCTGCTGGCCTTCGCGCTGCTGCTGCCGCAGGTGCTCGCACTGATCCCGATCTCGGTGCTCGCGGGCGTCCTGGTGCACAGCGGCTGGAAGCTGTTCGCGCCGCAGGAGTTCCCGAAGATGTGGCGGCAGGACCGGGGCGAGTTCGTCGTCATGACGGTGACGACCCTGGTCATCGTGGCGACGGCACTGCTGGAGGGCGTCCTGATCGGCCTCGCGGCCGGGATCGTGCTCGCCGCCCTGCGCATGTCGCAGACGGTGATCCGCCAGCACGTCGAGGACGACACCGCGAAGGTCGTCATGGCCGGCAACGCGACGTTCCTACGGCTGCCCCAGGTCATCGAGGCCCTGGAGGGCGCCGCGGCCTCGGGCAAGCCGCGCATCCGCCTCGACCTGACCGGCGTGACCCACCTGGACCACGCCTGCCGCAACCAGGTGGAGGAGTTCACGGCACAGCAACGCGGGCTCGGCACCCGGGTGGAACTGCTGATGCCGGGACCGGCGCCCACGGAGCCACCCGTGGCCACCACGGCCGCGCCCGGGCCGGGCCAGGTCCCGTCCCCGCCACCGACCTCCCCAGGGCGGTCGGCCCCCGGCCCGGACGCCGAATGGTTCTACCTGGACACGCGACCCGTCCCGGCGAACCATGAGCACGGCCACGGCGGCCAGGAGTACGGCCACGTCGACCACGAGCGGGGCTACGGCGACCACGACCCAGGTCACGGCGACTACGGCCTGGAACCCGCCGACCATGGCGCGCGACAGACCGGCCATGGCCCTGTCCACGGCGGCCACGGGCGGCTTCACGGCGACCACGGTCTGCCTCACGGCGCACACGGTCAAGCTCACGGCGGACACGGCCAGGCTCACGGCGGATACGGCCAAGCCCACGGCGACTACGCGAGCACCCACCGCTCGTAGACTGGATCCCGGGCCGTCCGTACCGGAAGGAGCCCGCGATGGCCGGCTGGAGCGCGCACGACATCCCCGACCAGCGCGGTCGCGTCGCCGTCGTCACCGGCGCCAACAGCGGGCTCGGTTACGTCACGGCGCGGGAGCTGGCGCGCAAGGGTGCCCAGGTGGTGCTCGCCTGCCGCAGCGAGGCGCGGGGTGCGGCGGCCCGGGACCGGATGTCCGTGGAGGCCGAAGTCCCGGCCGCACGGCTCCGGTTGACGCACCTGGACCTCGCCGACCTCGGCTCCGTACGGGACTTCGTCGGACAGTTCCCGTACGACCGGCTCGACCTGCTGGTGAACAACGCCGGGGTGATGGCGTTGCCGTACGGCACCACGGTGGACGGCTTCGAGACGCAGTTCGGCGTCAATCATCTGGGGCACTTCGCGCTCACCGGCCGGCTGCTGCCCGCGCTGCTCGGGACTCCGGGCGCGCGGGTGGTGACCGTCTCCAGCCCGCTGCACGCACTGGCCGATGTGGACCTGGCCGAGCTCAACGGGGAGCGCCGCTACCGGCGTTGGATCGCCTACGCGCGGTCCAAGACCGCCAACCTGCTCTTCACGCACGAGCTGGCGCGCCGCCTCGCGGCGCGGGAGGGCGTGGACGTGGTGGCCGCCGCGGCCCATCCCGGGTACGCGGACACCGAGCTCCAGGCAGCGGGGCCGCGGATGGCGGGGCGCCGGGCCGCCGAGCGGCTCGTCCGGCTGGGCAACCGGGTCCTCGCCCAGTCCGCCGAGGCCGGCGCCCTGCCCACCCTGTACGCCGCGACCGCCCCCGGCGTCCGCCCCGACTCCTTCACCGGCCCGTCCTTCGCCGGCTGGCGCGGCTCACCCGCCCCGTCGCGGCGGGCGCGCTGGACCCTGGACGACGAGGCGGGAGAACGGCTCTGGGAGGCGTCGGAGTGGCTGACGGGGGTGACGACGGACGTCGCCTTCAGGCGCTTCGCACCTCGTACGTAGCCACCCGCACCGCCTCGTCGTCCAGGCACCGCCCGGTCTCCAGGTCGAAGCGCTGCTTCAGCAGGGGCGAGGCGACGAACGGGCGGCCCGCGTGGCTGCCGGTCAGGCCGCGGGAGAGGACGGCCGCGCCGCCGAACGGGTCGCGGTTGTCGATGGCGTACAGCTCCCCCGCGCGGTCGCGGAACAGCGCCACCTGGTTGCCGTCGGGCAGCAGGGCCGCCACCCCGCGCCCCGGCAGCAGATGGGTCAGGTCGCAGACCGTCAACCAGTCGTCGCTGAGGCGTACTTGAACCTTCAGGTCGGTCGTCTCGGGGGCCAGGGTCATCGCTGGGCGCTTCCTTCCAGGACTTCAGCGTCGGGTCGCATACCGATGGACAGCAACGGCAGGTCGGGCTTGATCTGGTCGCGCTCGGCGACGAAGCCGACGACCGGGTCGGGGGTGTCGGGGGCGTTCACGAAGGAGACGAAGCGGGACAGCTTCTCGGGGTCGTTGATGGTCTCCGCCCACTCGTCGCGGTAGTGCGCGACATGGGCCGTCATCAGGGACTCCAGCTCCTCGCAGATGCCGAGGGAGTCCTCGACGACCACCTCGCGCACATGGTCCAGGCCGCCGGGGATCCGCTCCAGCCAGGTCGACGTGCGCTCCAGGCGGTCCGCGGTGCGGATGTAGAACATCAGGAAACGGTCGATCAGCCGGATCAGCTCGGCGTCGGACAGGTCCTGCGCCAGCAGGTCAGCGTGGCGCGGGGTGGCGCCGCCGTTGCCGCCGACGTAGAGGTTCCAGCCGTTGGCGGTGGCGATCACGCCGAAGTCCTTCGACTGGGCCTCCGCGCACTCGCGCTGACAGCCGGAGACCGCCGACTTCAGTTTGTGCGGGGACCTGAGCCCCCGGTAGCGCAGCTCCAGGTCGATCGCCATGCGGACCGAGTCCTGGACGCCGTAGCGGCACCAGGTCTGCCCGACGCAGGACTTCACCGTGCGCAGCGACTTGCCGTAGGCGTGACCGGACTCGAAGCCGGCATCCACCAGGCGGGCCCAGATCAGGGGGAGCTGCTCGACGCGGGCGCCGAACATGTCGATGCGCTGACCGCCGGTGATCTTGGTGTAGAGGCCGAAGTCGCGGGCCACCTCACCGATCACGATGAGCTTCTCCGGGGTGATCTCACCGCCGGGGATGCGCGGCACGATCGAGTACGAGCCGTTCTTCTGGATGTTGGCGAGGAAGTGGTCGTTGCTGTCCTGGAGGGCGGCCTGCTCACCGTCCAGGACGTATCCGCTCGCGCCGATCGTCGGGGCGAGGGAGGCGATGATCGAGCCGACGGCCGGCTTGCAGATCTCGCAGCCGTCGCCGCCCCGGGCGCCTTCGCGGCCGTAGCGGTCGAGCAGGTCCTGGTAGGTGTTGATGCGCAGGGCGAGGACGATCTCGTAGAGCTCCTCGCGGGTCTGTGCGAAGCAGCCGCACAAACCCTTGTCGACCTCGACGCCGGACGCCTCCAGCTCGGCGGTGACCAGCTGGCCGAGCACCTTGACGCAGGAGCCGCAGCCGGTGCCGGCCTTGGTGCACTTCTTGACCTCGGGCACGGTCGTGCACTTGTGGTCGGTGACCGCGCCGCGGATCGTGCCCTTGGTGACGTTGTGGCAGGAGCAGACGACCGCGTCGTCCGGCAGCGCGGACGGACCCAGCTGGGCGGGCGCCCCGGCACCGGCCGGCAGCACCAGCGACTCGGGGGAGACCGGCGGTACCGAACCGGTGAACGCCTTGAGCGTGCCGTACGCCTCCGCGTCACCGACCAGGATGCCGCCGAGCAGGGTGCCGTCCCGGCCGATGACCAGCTTCTTGTACAGGCCCGCGCGGGAGTCGGAGTACACCACGTCCAGGCAGTCCTCGGTGGTGCCGTGCGCGTCACCGAAGGACGCCACGTCCACGCCGAGCAGCTTCAGCTTGGTGGACAGGTCCGCGCCGACGAAGGCGGCCTCGTCGGCGGCGATGGTCGCGGCGGCCGTCTCGGCCTGCTCGTAACCGGGGGCGACCAGGCCGTACACCCGGCCGTCCGACGCCAGCGCGCACTCGCCGATCGCGAACACCTGCGGGTCGGCGACCGTACGGCACTGCTCGTCGACGGCGATGCCGCCGCGCTCCCCGACGGTCAGGCCGCAGTCACGGGCCAGCTGGTCGCGGGGGCGGACACCGGCGCTGAACACCACCATGCCGGTGGCCAGTTCGGAACCGTCGGACAGCTTCATGCCGGTCACGGCACCGGACTCGTCGACGACGATCTCCTGGGTGCCCACCCCGGTGTGCACGGTCAGGCCCATGTCCTCGATGGTGCGCAGCAGCGCCGCGCCGCCGCCGTCGTCGACCTGCACCGGCATCAGCCGCGGCGCGAACTCCACGATGTGCGCCTCGACACCGAGACCCTTCAGCGCGCCGGCGGCCTCCAGGCCCAGCAGACCGCCGCCGACCACGGCACCGGTCGTCGCCTTCGTCTTCGCGTACTCCTCGATCGCGAGCAGGTCCTCGATCGTGCGGTAGACGAAACAGCCCTCGGCGTCCTTGTTCGGGACCGGCGGTACGAAGGGGTAGGAGCCGGTGGCCAGCACGAGGACGTCGTACCGGAAGACCTGGCCCGACCGGGCGGTGACCTCCTTCGCCTCGCGGTCGACGCGCTCGGCCGGGTCGCCCACGTACAGCTCGATGCCGTGGTCCTTGATGAACTCCATGTCCGTCATGGACAGGTCCTCGGGCGTCCGGCCCGAGAAGTACGAGGTGAGCGCCACGCGGTCGTACGCCGGGCGCGGCTCTTCGCACAGCACGACCACGCGGTGCGTGGCGGTCAGGCCGCGCTCGGCGAGCGCTTCGAGGAAGCGCTGGCCGACCATGCCATGGCCGACGAGCACGATCGTGGGGGTGGCCTCCGTGGCCTCCGGGGTGGCGGTCATCAGGAGCCTCCATCGTTGGTGAGCAGGTGGAGCAGGGGGGCGTCGTCGGGCAGCGGCTCCGCCGACTCCCAGGCGCGGGCGAGCGCGCCGACGGTGCCGAGTTCGCCGACGAGGACCCCGCCGACCAGGCGGTCGTCGCGGACGACGACCTTGCGGTAGGTGCCGCGGGTGGCGTCGGTCAGCTGCACGACGTCGTCGCCGGGCAGGGCCTCCGTCTCGCCGAACGCGGCGAGGTCGAAGGGGGAGTCGTGTCCGGCGAGCGTCAGCCGGGTGAGCGCGCGGGTACCGGTGTACCGCGCGTGCGGGCGGCGGCCCGAGAGCAGCTCGGCCAGGACTTCCGCCTGTTCGAGCGCGGGGGTGGCGAGGCCGTACACCGTGCCGTCGTGCTGTGCGCAGTCGCCGATCGCCCGGATGTGCGGGTCGCTGGTGCGCAGCTCGTCGTCGACGACGATCCCTTTGCGCACCTCGAGTCCGGCGGACTGCGCGAGGCCCGTGCGGGGGTGCACGCCGCAGGCCAGCACGACGAGTTCGGCGTCGAGGGCGTAGCCGTCGTGCATCTCGACGGAGCGGACCGCGCCGCCCACGCAGCGCACGTCCCGCACCCGGCACTCGGTGTGGATCTCCACGCCGAGATCCTTCAGATGCCGCTGGACGAGCTTGGAGGCGTTCGGGTCGAGCTGGCGCTCCATGAGCCGCTCGCCCTGCTGGGCGAGCACGACCTGGGCGCCGCGCCGGGCGAGCGCGCGGGCCGCGGAGACCCCGAGCAGCCCACCGCCGATCACGACCGCCTTCACGCCGGGCCGCACCGCCTTGGACAGCCCCAGGCAGTCGTCCATCGTCCGGAAGGCGTGGATGCCCTCCGGCAGCACATGGTCGGCGGTGAACAGGCCGCGCAGCGGCGGCAGCACCGGGTTGGAGCCGGTGGCCAGCACGAGCGTGTCGTATGCGATCTCCGAACCGTCCGCGAGGTGTACGGCTCGCACCTGACGGTCGATCCCGGTGACCCGGCCGCGGGTCAGCCGCGCGGGCGCCGGCAGGGCGATCACGTCGGGGCTGTAGCGGCCCGCCAGCACCTCGGCGAGCAGGACCCGGTTGTACGGGCGGTGCTCCTCGTCGCCGACGAGCGTCACGGGCGTGCCGAGCTCGCCGAGCCGCCGGGCGAGTCGTACGCCCGCGAGGCCGGCGCCGATCACCACCACACGCGTATTCGAGGTCATGGCATCGAGCGTGCGGGGCGGGTGTTTCCCGACCGCATCACCTCTGTTTCCCGCGAGGAACGCTGCCCTCAGCGAGGGCCCGGGGGCGATGTGAGGGTTCGGGCGGCGTGGCGTGGACGGGCTGTGAGACGGGCTCGGCGGCCGGACCGCTCACCTCGGGAATCCCTCGGGCCGCAGGACCGCCTACCTCAGGAGTCCCTCGGGCCGCAGGAACCGCCTACCTCAGGAGTCCCTCAAGTCGCATGGACGGCACGCGCGGGCGCCGCCTAGGGTCGCGATCATGCCCGACATATCGCTGACCACCGTCGTCCTGCTGTGCCTCGCCGCCCTCGCGGCCGGCTGGATCGACGCCGTGGTCGGCGGCGGCGGACTCCTGCTGCTCCCGGCGCTGCTGCTCGGCCTGCCCGCGAGCACCCCGGCCGCCTATGCGCTCGGCACCAACAAGGCGGTCGCGATCGTCGGCACCACGGGCGCCGCCGTGACATACGCCCGCAAGGCGCCGGTGGACGTGGGCCTCGCCGTACGCATCGGCCTCGCGGCACTCGCGGGTTCCTCCGGCGGCGCGTTCTTCGCGGCCGGCATGAGCACCGAGGTGCTGAAGCCGGTGATCATGGTGGTGCTGCTCGGTGTCGCCGCCTTCGTGATCCTGCGCCCCGCCTTCGGTACCGCACCGGCGACGGGCCCGGCCACCCGCCGCCAGGTGCTCGCCGCGATCGGGCTCGCGGGCCTGGGCATCGGCTTCTACGACGGACTGATCGGCCCCGGCACCGGGACCTTCCTGGTCCTCGCCCTCACCGCCGTCCTGCACCTCGACCTCGTCACGGCCTCCGCCACCGCCAAGATCGTCAACTGCTGCACCAACGCCGGGGCCCTGGCCACCTTCGCCTGGCAGGGCACGGTCCTGTGGCAACTGGCCGCGCTGATGGCCGTGTTCAACCTCGCGGGCGGCACGCTGGGCGCGCACACGGCCCTGAAGAAGGGCAGCGGCTTCGTCCGGGTCGTGCTCCTGACGGTGGTGTTCGCGCTGGTGGCGAACCTGGCGTACGAGCAGTGGGTGGCCTGACGTACGAGCCGTGACCGACGAGCCGTGACCGACGAGCAGTGGCCGGCCTGCCTACGACTCTTCTCCGCGCAGCAGCAGTTCGACCGCTCCGGTCGTGTCCTCGTCACCGTGGCCCTCGGCCTGCCATCGCTCCAGCAGGGCCATGTAGGGCGTCAGCAGCTCCGGGCTCACCCCCTGTTCCGTGGCCGTGGCCAGCAGGGTGGCGTTGCCCGCCACCTGCATGGCGAGGTTGGAGACGACGTCCTCGCCGTACTCGCCGCTCTCCAGCTGTTCGGCGGCCTGGTACGCGGCGGGCGTCATCGCGCCGAGCCAGGACACGAGCAGCGGCGCGAAGTCCTTGGGCGCGATGTCCTCCCGCCGGATCAGCGCGAAGGCGTGCAGGACGCCCGCGAACATGCCGCTCATCGCACTCAGCAACGCCACGTCGTGCAGCGCCGCGAACCCCGGGTCCGCGCCGACGTACCGGGTGCCGGCCGGGACGGCGAGGGTGGCGGCGTGCTCCTCGAAGAGGCCGGGCGAGCCGCTGTAGAAGACGTACGCTCCCGAACCCGCGGCCCCGATCATCGGCGGTACGGCCATGATGCCGGCGTCCAGGAAACGGGCGCCGCGCGCCTCGGCCCAGGCGGCGCGGGCACGGCCCTGGGCGGGCGTCCCGGTGGTGAGGTTCACCAGGTCGCGGCCGGTGAGGTCGGTGTCGTCGAGGGCCTCGCCGACCGAGGCGTCGTCCAGCAGGCAGACGACGACGAGCCGGCTCGCGG
This sequence comes from Streptomyces sp. M41, assembly GCF_043673425.1. NCBI lineage: Bacteria > Bacillati > Actinomycetota > Actinomycetes > Kitasatosporales > Streptomycetaceae > Streptomyces > Streptomyces sp. M41. Next base: position 274,861 of record NZ_JBIMKE010000008.1, read on the forward strand.
CCACCGCCTCGGCGGCGCTCGCGGCGACCGTCGCGCCCAGCGCGGCCAGCGGCTCGGCCCGGGCCGGGCTGCGGTTCCAGACGGTGACGGGGTGACCGGCGGCGAGCCAGGCACGGGCCAGGGCGGTGCCCATGGCGCCGGTGCCGAGGAGGGTGAGGGCGGGGGAGGGCGAGCGGGGGTCCACCGGGTTGTCGGCCTGGCCGTCGGAGTTGCCTGTGATGGCGTGGTTGTCAGTCATGGCGTTTAGGCTCGTCGCAGAGGAACGGCCTGCTCAAGTACGTACTTCCGAGTGGGTGGTTACCGCCGGGAAAGCATCCAGGCAGGGGAGGGGCGGCATGGCGATCGGACGGCGGCCGGGGGCGTACGTCTGTGGGATCGACGCGGCGATGGACGTGGTCGGGGGCAAGTGGAAGGTGCTCATCCTGTGGGCGCTGAACGAACGTCCCTGCCGTTTCGGGGCGCTGCGCCGGGAGCTGCCGGGGGTGACCGAGAAGGTGCTCGCCGCGCAGCTGCGGGAGCTGGAGGCGGACGGCATCGTCCACCGCGCGGCGTTCGACGAGGTGCCGCCGCGCGTCGAGTACTCCCTGACGCCGCTCGGCCTGTCGCTCAACGACGCGCTGGGACCGCTGGGGGCCTGGGGACGGGAGAACATCCTGGGTCCTCGCGAGCAGCGGTCAGCGGCTGCCGGTGAGGTGCGCGAACACCACGACATTGCCCTGATACCCGGTCGTCCGTGAGTAGCCGCCGCCGCAGGTGATCACCCGTAGCTCGGGGCGCGGCGCCGGGCCGTACACCTTCGCGTCGGGGAAGGCCTTCGCGTCGTACACCTCGACGGCGTGCACGGTGAACAGCGCAGTCCCGCCGTCGCGCCGGTCCACCTCGATCGTGCTGCCCTTCTTCAGGGCGCCCAGTCGGTAGAAGACGGCGGGCCCGTCGGCGTTGTCGACATGCCCGGCGACAACGGCGGTACCCCGCTCGCCCGGCGTGGTGCCCGCCTCGTACCACCCGGCGAGGTTCTCGCGCTCGGCGGGCGGGACGTCGAGGCTGCCGGACTTCGTCAGGCCCAGGCCCATCAAGGGCGCGTCGACGCGGATCGCGGGGATGCGGATGCGCGCGGGCGGCGAGGGAGGTAGCGCGGCGGCGGCCGAGGGCCGGGCACCTGGGCCGGTGTGCGAGGCGCGGGCACCTGGGCCGGTGTGCGAGGCGCGCGGCTCGGGGGTCCCGGAGACCCCGGGCTCCCGACTTCCGGTCCTTGCCGATTCCGTCGCGGAGCCCGCTCCGGACTCCCCGTTCCCTCCGGCCTCCCCCGCCTCCCCCGCCTGCCCTGCCTCCCCCGCCTGTGCGGCGGAGGGCTGCGGCGGGGCGTGTGTCTCGGCGCCGTTGTGCAGCAGCCAGGCGCCGCAGCACAGGGCCAGGGCGGTGACCGCGGCTATGGCGGCGTTACCGACGCTGCGGTGACTGCGCACGTGAGCCTCCTGGACTCTCCCTGGGGCCGCCCTCGTCCCCCTCCGGGCCGCGAGGGGCGTCGGACCCGGAGGGGGAGGGGACATGCGGTACCGGTCGACGGACAGCGGAGGGTGTCCGTCAGATCCCGTCGCCTCTCGCCCGGCGATGCAGGAGCCAGGTACCGCCCGCGGCGGCGACGGCGAGAGCCGCCACGCCTGCCGCGGTCTGCACGGGGTCGGCGCCGAGAGCACCGCCGACCCCCGTCTTCACACTTCCTCGCGGATGCACCTGCCCGCGCGCGGCCGTCAGCGTGACCACGAGGTCCCCCGTCACCCGCCGCCCGCCGTCGGCGCAGGTCGCGACGATCTCGTACGTCCCCGGCTGCGCGCTCGGCGGCACCCGGAACTGCCCGCCCGCCTCCTGCTCGTGCCCGCCTGGCGCCAGCGGGAAGGAACCGGCACCCACCGCGCTGGCGTCACCGTCCGCCGAACCGCCCGCACCGCAGTCCGCCGTGTTCACCGTGACCTGACCGCCCGGCACCACCGACGACGGATACACCTCCAGACCGCCACCGTCACCGCCACCGTCAACGCCGTACGCGGGCGTGACGACGAGACCGACGGCGCCGACGGCCAGCGCGGTCCCGGTCAGCAGACGGGCGGTACGTCGCATCGATGCTCCTCCGAGCGCACGGGCCCATGACCCGCGGCACCCCCAAGTGCCGCCGCCTCGGCCGAGCCCTGCCCTTTCGAGGTAAGGGCCAGCGGGGCGGGAGCGCTTGTCGAGACAGCGTCGGAAATGTGCTGAACGGGTGTCGCCGCGCGAGGCCGCACCCCTTGGCGCGAAGCCGTTTCAGCAGGTCACCGCGGCCCTGCGGGTGCGGCGCGGAAGAGAAACCGGATGGTCGGGGCGCCGGGGTGTGAACGGGTGACCCGCGGGCTCACCCGCCCCCGTACTCCGCCAGCACTTCACCGACGGTCCGCCGAGCCACCTCCGCCAGCACCGGATTCGTCCCGTTCCCGCAGCGCTCGCCGTAGTAGTGCTCCGCCGTCAGCCCGAAGCACAGGGCCCATCCGCGCCCCCGGGCCCACGTGGTGTCATCGAGGCCGGCCGCCGCCCGGAACACCTCACGTGCCCCGGCGTCGAAGACCGCCCATGCCGCGATGGTGTCGGCCGCCGGGTCCCCGACGCCGAGGCCGCCGAAGTCGATGACCGCGGTGAGGCGCCCGGCGCGGGTCAGCAGATTGCCCGGGAGGAGATCGGCGTGCAGCCAGACGGGCGCGGCGGCCCACTGCGGAAGCCGGAGGGTCTCCTCCCACAGGGCGGTCGCCAGCCGCGCGTCCAGCATGCCGACGGCACCGAGGTCCCGGATCGCGGCCCGGACGGGTCCGTCGTGCCGGGCGACCGGGTCGCCGCGGAAGGACGCCGGACCACCGGTCGCGTCCACCGCCCGCAGCGCCGCCGTGAAACGCCCCAACTCGGCTGCTGCGTCCAGTGGTCGAGTGAACGGCATGTCGTGGGCGTTGTCACCGTCCAGCCAGCGGTACACGCCCCAGGGCAGTCCGTAGCCCGCGCCCGGTTCCCCCAGCCCCAGCGGCAGGGGCACCTCCAGCGGAAGCCGCGGCGCCAGCCGCGGCAGCCACTGCTGCTCCCGCCGGACCTGATGGGCCCCGCCCGGAAGCCGCGGCAACCGCACCACCATGTCGGCGCCCAGCCGGTACATCGCGTTGTCGGTCCCGGCGGACTCGACCCGCACCACCGGCAGCCCCGCCCACCGGGGGAACTGCTCGGCGACGAGCCGGGCGACCAGTGTCTCGTCGATGTCCAGCTCGTCGGCGTGCATCTTCGCGGGCGCGGACATGAGCCTCCGTGGCGACGGGGAGTTGGCGGTGGGGGGGGTGCCCCTATGGGTTTCGTCAAGCTGATGGGGCGGGCTGTGGGTCGTAGAAGGTGCCGTCGCGGAGCATCG